>DATDCP010000159.1:0-18712 GCA_036524255.1 Chitinophagaceae bacterium | reverse complement strand
ATATTACTGACCCGACTTACTCATACCTTGATGGAAGTGTAGGAATGAGTTTGAATTCTGTGATGAACAATAACCCCGATAATAATTTTTATATCGGCGCGGCTTATCATCATTTCAATCGGCCGGGTAATTCATTTTATAGGGATAAGAATATAGAACTGAATCCAAAATGGGTTTTTTCAGGTGGACTTAAACTTGCTGGCAATGAATATTCCTATGTATCTATAGAGGCTGACCACTCAAGGCAAGGATCATTTACAGAAACTGTATTTGGTGCGATGTATGCCTATAAAATTGGCGCTTATCCGGATGAACCGGACTATGTATTGAGTTTTGGAACTTTTATGCGTTGGAATGATGCTTTGATACCCATTGTAAAATTGGATTACCGTCCATTTTCTGTTTCATTCAGCTATGATGCAAACATTTCAAAATTAAAACCAAGTAGTCATGGCCGTGGTGGTTTTGAAATCGGAATTAGCTGGATCGGTAAACTAGCCGATAAGTCAAATCCTTATTTTAAACCAAGATTTTAAAAAGTAAAGCCCCGAAATCGGGGCTTATAAATTTCAATTCAATTACTTTATTTATCCTCAGGATTATTCATTTTAAAAACTAAAGCAGCTAATGCCCCTCCGGCAAAACATCCTACTAAATAGATCCATATATTACTCCAGGCAAAAACATGAACAACAGAAGCCCCTACCGCAACTGCCGGGTTAAATGCTCCTCCTGAAGTTCCTCCAATCAGTGAGCCAACCACGAAAACCGTAAAACCAATCGCCAATCCATAGAAACTATTGCCTGCAGTTCCTTTGGCTGTTGCCACGTTTAGAACAACATAAGCCAAAGCAAATGTTCCAATCACTTCAGCTAATAATGCCTTTGTTGTATCTAGAGTTTGCGTTGCTACAGCAGGCATTTCTTTAAAAACCCCAGCGATTAATGCAGCTGCAACCGCACCGGCAATTTGTGCTACCATATATATAATAGCCTCATTTAACTTTATCCTTCCCCGAATCAGTACTGCTAATGTAACAGCCGGGTTATAGTGTGCCCCTGAAATATGACCACCTGCGTAGATCATTACCATCAATGCCGAAGCAATAGCAAGAACAGCAAGATCACCACTGGCTAATGCAGCTGCGAATACAAGGAAAAAAGTTCCGATAAATTCTGTAATGTACTTGTTCATAATGGTTGGTTTTGTCCAGATATTATCCGGTTGATTATAAAATAATTTAAAAACTTTTTGAAAAGATAATTGTTTCTTTGAAAGAATATTGTCCAATAAATCTGATATAATATACAACATTTTATGAAAATTGAAATTGGACAGACAGCGCCGGATTTCACTTTGTATGATTCTGCAAAGAACAAAGTGACTCTTTCCGATTTAAGAGGACATAATATATTGCTTCTTTTCTTTCCACTTGCATTCACTAGTACATGCACTGCAGAGCTTTGTTCAATAAGAGATAACATTTCTTTTTACAACAACGTAAACGCAAAGGTTTTTGGAATTTCTGTCGATTCACTACATACATTGGCAAAATTTAAAACTGAGCAAAGTTTGAATTTTACTTTACTAAGTGATTTTAATAAAGATGTTTCTTTGTTGTATGGGAGCCTCTATGAAATGTTTAGTTATAATATGAAAGGTGTTTCTAAACGATCAGCATTTATAATTGATAAAGAGGGAATCGTTCGTTATGTTGAAGTTCTTGAGAATGCAAGTGAGCAACCAAATTTTAAAAACATCAATCTTACTCTTGAAAACATAGGATAGGAATCGGGTTTTTACGACTTTTAAGCGTCTAAATTAATGATTTCCAAGTTATTTTGATCTATGTGGTTTATACGTTGCAGAACAAAAAAAAACCGTCTATTTTGCGCAAATAAAGTTAAATTTGTTTTAGTGAAGAGAATTCTACCAATAATATCCTTTATTCTGTTGACCGCCATAAACTCTAAGGGGCAGTCTACTCGTGAGCCATCTCCTGATGCAGCTCAACGTATCATGAAGTTTTATCCGAATCCAGCTACAACTTTTATTAAGGCTGAATTTCAAAAAAATTTCAACGCTGGATATTCTTTACAAATTATAAACTTTATCGGTAAACAAGTTTACGAAGCAAAAAATGTCAACTCAAGTACAACACTTGATCTTTCCACTTACACCCGCGGCGTTTATATATACCAGTTAAAAGATCCATCAGGAAAAGTGATAGAATCGGGTAAATTCCAGGTGTCGAAATAATAATCCTAAAATAAAATATTTTATAAAAGCACTTCAAATGAAGTGCTTTTAATTTTAATTCTTATTGCACTTCGACGATAAGAAATTTAAGATACTGTGTATTCTCAATACCCCTTACGATCGGGTGATCGGGAGCCTGCGCCTGGAAACAAACCTGCCTCAATTTTCGTTTTGCATCTTTGGCCGCGATTTCAATTGTTTGTAAGAACAATTCAGCGTTGACAAGGCTTGTGCAAGATGAAGTAACAAGAAAACCACCTGGCTCAATAAGTTTCATTCCTCTTAAATTTATTTCCTTATATCCGGCAACTGCTTTTTGAATTGTTTCTCTGCTTTTGGTAAAGGCAGGTGGATCCAGCATTACTACATCAAATTTTTTGTCTTCCTTGCTCCATTGCTTCAATATATCAAAAGCATTTGCACTTTGAAACTTACAGATATTATCTAAGCCATTCAGTGCAGCATTTTTATTTGCCTGCTGAACTGCATTCTCAGAAATATCAAATCCTACAACCGACCTTGCGCCATAATGAGCAGCATGAATTTCAAAAGTTCCTGTATATGTAAAAGCACCAAGCACATTTGCTCCTTTTACAATATGCTGAATAGCTCTGCGGTTATCCTGCTGATCAAGAAAATAGCCTGTCTTTTGTCCGTTTTCAACATCAACATTAAATCTTAACCCATTTTCATTTATAATAATGTTGGTATCAAATGGCGCCGATAAAAACCCTTTTTTCTGGGACATTCCTTCCACCTCTCTTACGGGCACATCATTCCTTTCGTAAATCCCTTTTGGATCAAAAATTTTGTTCAGTGCATTTACAATTGCAGGTTTCCAAACATCCATGCCAAGTGCTAATGTTTGAATAACAAAATAATCATTAAACTTATCGATAATCAATTGAGGCAATGAATCAGCTTCGCCAAAAACAAGCCGGCAGTTTTCGGTATACCCGATCCTTTTACGGTATTCCCAGCTTTGTAATATTCGTTTATAAAAAAATTCTTCATCAATCACTTCATTTCTGCTTCTAGTCAGCAGCCGCACCATTATCTGTGACTTTGGATTAATATACCCATTGCCGATAAATTTATTATCGTGAGTAAAAACAGTCACTGTTTCACCTCCTTTCACGTCACCTTCAACTCTGTCCACTTCATTTGAAAATATCCAGGGATGCCCTTCCACCACCCTCCTGCTTATTTTTCTTGCCAGGTAAACTTTTATCATGACGCAAAGGTAGCCGTCGCGAAATATTGAAAATGAACTACTTTTCACTCCGTCAATTTGTCTTTATAATAGCGTTGGCAGTATTATTGACAACCTTACCTTTGCAATCAATTTTCAAAAAAATGCGTCAAAAAGATATGAAAGAGGCAAATGAACGGGCAAAAATGCAGAATGGAGATGAGCCCGAAGTGGGCATAAATGCTGATGAAAACATGGGTGGCACTACCCATCTGAGCGAACCCGTAACAGACGAGCCTCAACTGGAGACACTTCGAAATGAGCTTGGCGAAATGAAAGATAAGTTTATCCGGAAAGTAGCCGAGTTTGAGAATTTTAAAAAGCGAAGTGGGAAGGAAAGGATGGAGCTGATCCAAACCGCCGGTAAAGAAGTAATAATCGATTTGCTTGAAGTGTTGGATGATTGTGAACGAGCGGAAAAACAGGTGAGCACATTAGATGAGAAAGCCAAAGAAGGTGTAATGCTTGTTTTTAATAAGTTGAAAAGCTTGTTAACTGCTAAAGGATTAAAACCAATGGAAACTATCAATAAAGAATTTAATCCCGACATCCACGAAGCGATCACTGAAATACCAGCTCCGACTGATGAGCAGAAGGGAAAAGTGATAGATGAAATTCAAAAAGGATATTATTTGAACGATAAAATAATTCGCTACGCAAAAGTGGTGGTAGGGAAATAAGCTATGTCAAAAAGAGACTATTACGAAATACTAGGAGTTAATAAAACTGCCTCAGCGGATGAAATTAAAAAAGCATACCGTAAAGTAGCGATGCAATTTCATCCTGACCGTAACCCGGGTGATAAAAGTGCGGAAGATAAATTTAAAGAAGCAGCCGAAGCCTATGAAGTATTAAGTGATGCAGATAAAAAAGCTCAGTATGATCGTTATGGTCATGCAGGAGTAAGCAGTAATGGCCGTGGATTCAGCGGTGGTGGAATGAACATGGAAGATATCTTCAGTCAGTTTGGAGATGTTTTCGGTGAAGATCTTTTTGGAAGTTTTTTTGGCGGTGGAGGCGGCAGAGGCAGAACATCAAGAGCAAGGGGTGTACGTGGAAGTAATCTTCGTGTAAAGATCAAATTGACCTATGAAGAGATTGCTAAAGGTGTAACGAAAAATATCAAGGTAAAAAAACATGTTGTTTGTAATACATGCAGTGGCAGCGGAGCAAAAGATAAAGGAAGTGTACAGAACTGTGGCACTTGTGGGGGCTCTGGCCAGGTAAGAAGAGTTACCAATACATTTATTGGCCAAATGCAAACTGTTACTACCTGTCCTACTTGTAATGGAGAAGGAACAACCATAACTGCAAAATGTGCGGCTTGCAAAGGTGAGGGAAGAGTTTATGGAGAAGAAGCAATTTCTATTGAGATCCCTCCAGGTGTGCAGGAAGGAATGCAATTAAATTTAAGTGCGAAGGGTAATGCAGGTGAAAGAGGTGGCGCACCAGGTGACCTTATAATATTGATAGAAGAAGAACCACACAAAGAATTACAACGTGATGGAATGAATGTTGCCTATGATCTTCATATTTCTTTTACTGATGCAGTGTTTGGTACACAGCTCGAAGTGCCCACTATTGATGGAAGAGCCAAAATAAAAATTCCTGCAGGCACACAAAGTGGAAAAATTTTCCGGTTAAAAGGAAAAGGCTTTCCTGCAGTAAACAGTTATCAAAAAGGCGATCAGTTAATACATGTGAATGTTTGGACTCCGCAGAATGTTAGCGCTGAAGAAAAAACGATGCTTGAAAAATTGAGTCAGTCATCCAATTTCAAACCACATCCTGACAAATCGGATAAAAGTTTTCTTGATAAAATGAGAGAGCTTTTCTCTTAATGTTTTGAAGATTTTATTTTTGAATATCTGCTTCGGCAGCTTTGCTGATTTATTTTCAATTCAAATAATTAATTCTTGTTCTTCTTTTTCTTTTTTGTATAAAAATCTTTTGCTTTATATATTAACTCTACAAGTTGCGATTGATTAACATCAGTTGGATTAGCAGCTTCACTTGCATTATACAATACATCTCCCCAACTTATATCTTTTACAAATTGAGACGATTTAAGAATTGAGCCAAACATGATTACAGAGCTTGCAAAACGATACATGGGATCAAGATCTTTGAACAAAATCGGATCAAAAGGAAATTTCTCACTCATTTCAAGCTCAGCAGCCTCATCGGGTAGTTTATATTGTAACTTGACCTCGGCAAAATGATCTGAATATACATTTGTTCCACTTGTAAAATTTGGTTCAATTTCAAAAGCAACAGTGATAGATTGACCGGAGCCAATTTCTCCACCTTCAACTTCTGAAGACGAATCGGCAAGTGCCCCTAATTTATTATCAAAACCGATCAACCGGTATTGTTTTACTAACGAAGGATCAAAAGTCACATGCATGTGAGCATCATCAGCAATAGTATACAGTGTTTGGGTAAATTCTTTCATGATTATCTTTTCTGCCTCCTGGAAATTATCTACGTAAGCAAAATTTCCATTACCCTTCCGGGCTAATGTTTGAATTTTTGAGTCTTTATAGTTTCCCATACCAACCCCAAGACAGGTTAAATAAATTCCCGATTCTCTATGCCGCGAGATCAATTCATCCAATTCCTGTTCGGTCTGTAGTCCTACATTAAAATCACCATCTGTTGCAAGAATTACCCTGTTATTTCCTTTTTCAATAATATGTTTTTTAGCAATTGTATAGGCCAGTTTTATTCCTGATTCCCCTGGCGTAGAGCCACCGGGTTGCATTTCATCAATTGCTTTAAGGATCCTTTCTTTTTCATTTCCGGCTGTAGGAAAAAGTAATACGCCAACTGCACCACCATAAACAACTATACTTACAGTATCTTTTTCTCTCAAATTCGTTGCCAGCATTCTAAATGCTGATTTCAATAATGGCAATCTATTGGGCATATCCATTGATCCGGAAATGTCAACGAGGAAAACAAGATTTGATGGCGGTAATGAATCAAGGTTTAGTTTTTTGGAAAATACATTTACGAAAAAAAGCTGGTTATTCTTATTCCATGGACAATTTGTAAGTGTGGTTTTTATCTTGAACAAAGAATTATCTGCCGGTCTTTCATATGCAAAGTTGAAATAGTTCAGCATCTCTTCAATGCGTACTGCATCGGGTGGAACAGCAAGATTAAGATTTATAAACCGCCGGATATTGCTATAAGATGCCCTGTCGATATTCAAAGCAATACCTGTTGTTGGATAATTTTTTGCGTCAATAAAATTATTTTCTACAAGACTTGCATAGGTTTCATTATCGGAAGACCAATTTTTTTGATTTTCTCTTGAAAGATCTTTTGTAAGTGAAGCGAGCCTGTGCTTTTTACTACTGGATGCAATAGCGGGTAAGAGTTTCAAATTAAGTCTAATGTATTTATCAGCTTTCACTAATACTTGTTCCTTCTGGTATCCTTCATAAGTAAATATCAGTGTGTCTGATTCCTTTGAAGATGTAATACCAAACGATCCCGAATTACCTGTACGAAAAAGATAGCCGGTACTTTGCTGAAGGATATTTACATTTTGCAAAAGGTTGCCTCCTTCATCTCTCACCTCGCCGCGGAGATAAAACTGCTGTCCCTTTAATGGCAAAGCGGTCAGCAGCAATAAAAATATATATACAAAGTTTTTCACATGGATATTTAATCGCTATCAAAGTACAAAAAACCAATAAGAATGGCTTGACAGTACTAAACCAACTGGTAAATTTCCTTTAAATTTCTCCCCAAGCCATCATAATCAAGGCCATAGCCCACTACAAATTTGTTTGGAATTGAAAATCCGAGATAATCAATTCTGATGGGGAATTTCACAGCTTCAGGTTTATGGAGTAGAGCCGCAATTTTCATTGATGCAGGTTGGTGATGAAGCAACTTTGGTAAAAATTCATTCAATGTTTTGCCGGTATCAACTATATCTTCAAGGATGATTATATCTTTTCCTATGATGTCAACATCTAACCCGATCGCCGTTATCACCTGCCCGCTTGATGTTGTTCCTTTATAAGATGCCAGTTTTATAAAACATATTTCTGCGTCTATGGTAAGATACTTAAAAAGATCGGATGCAAACATAAATGACCCATTTAAAATTGCAATGAACATAGGTCGCAAACCAGCATAATCAGAATTTATTGCATCTGCAATTTTTTTTACCTGCTGCTGTATGTCCTGATCTGAAAGAAAAGGACCAAATATTTTATCATGAACTTTTATTTGGGACATAAGGAATTTATATCGATCATTTCCCGGTAGCCAATGCGGGCATACCCGGGCCTTTTGTACGTAAATATAAAACAGAACCTACAGCGGGCTGCATATTTGGTTGAAGAAAATTATACTCAAGTAAACTTTCAATACGCAAGGCTTCGCTCTGAGCAATATCTGCCAATGTCTCTCCGGGTTTTACAGTATGCTGATCATTTAGTCCAACTTTTCTTTTTCTCATTATATAAACGAGCTGATCCTTTTCGGTGAATTCCTGCACTTTCATTTCATTGAACTCAAAGATCCTTGCAAGTGGGATTGAATATTTTTCAGCTATTGATAAATAAGATGTTCCTTTTTTTGCGTAGATAACTTTTGTTTCATTTATTTTAAACTCGCCATCGGGATAATCTGTTTTTGTTTCAACTGATTTCTTTGCTTCTTTTTTTGAATAGACAACAACTTCTGATTCCGGAGGCATTACCACAGGCTTTTCAGCCGGTATTATTAATTCCGAATTTTTATTTTCATTCTTCGTCAATGTTTCTTGTCCTGGTTTCAATTTTCCTAATGCGATCATGGTGTAATCCTGCAGGTCATAGTTTTCAATAAGTTTAATTAAAACCTGTGAGTATTTTGGATTAGTTGCATAGCCTGCTTTTTTTAGTCCGAAGGCCCATGCTTTATAATCTGTAGGATCAAGATCAAACAGCGATGCATAACGTGGAGAGTTTTTAAGATAATTTGATTGATCTTTATAAGAATCCTTCGAACTTTCATATTTACGAAAACATTCATTTGGTGCATCATCAGTATGCTTTACTGTCATGCCTGTCCATTCTGATTTGCATTTTAGTCCAAAATGATTGTTAGATCTTCTCACAAGATCGCTGGTACCGGCGCTGGTTTCATGAATGCCCTGAGCAAGCTTAATAGAAGCTGGAATACCGGTACGCTGCATTTCTTCTATTGCCAGTTCTTTATAATTTTTGATATATTGAACTACAACAGGATCTAGTTGTGCAAAAGAATTTTTAAATGCTAATGAAGCAAAAAGAAGGAACAGGATTTTTAGTTTTTGCATTGGGATCTTACTTTTTTCTTATTAAATACAACCCATCACGAAGGGTAAGGATCATTTTTTCGATATCGGTTTTTTCATTTATAAACTGGTTAAAAGCTTTAATTGCTTTTGCATTTTTCCCAGTTGGTTCAGTCTCAACGGCTTGGCCATGAAAAAAAACATTATCTGCAAAAATAAACCCGTTTTTTTTCAATTTTGGGAAAACGAGGTTAAAATATTCAATATAACCGGACTTATCAGCGTCAATAAATACAAGATCAAATGTTTCTTCCAGCGTAGAAACGATTTTTTTAGCGTCTCCCGTATGTAAAATGATCTTTTCTTTATAAGCGGATCGATCAAAAAAATCTTTTGCAGTTCCAGCATCTTTTTCTCTAAGCTCTATTGTATGCAGCAACCCATCATCTGTTAATCCTTTTGCAAGACATATAGCGCTGTACCCGGTAAATGTTCCAATTTCAAGAATTCGTCGAGGCCTGATCATCATGCTCGACATTTCCAAAAATTTGCCCTGCAGATGCCCGCTAAGCATATGATACTCGGGATGATTTGCTGCGGTAAAATCATTTACTTCCTTCAACAATGCATCTTCCGGTGAAGAAAATTTTTCTGCATATTCCTGTGCTAATGGATTGATAAGTTCCAATGATAATTCTTTGCGCAAAGATAACTTTATACAGGTTGCATTTTTAGATTCATCTCCTCGTCGGTTTTTTTACTTGAAATAAACCACAGGCCAATGAAAGTGATGATACCGTTTATAAGAATAAGTTCATTCCCTATTTTGTAACCATTAAAAGTTGCCGCTGACAAACTATCAAGGCCAAGTTTCATATGTAGCTTTGCTTCATACCATGCAGGGTTACTAACCATATCAAGTATTAATGCAAGTAAAGGAGCTATAATACAAACTGTCCAGATAAGACTTTCTTTCAGCTTTCTCTTTGTTAAAATACCAAAAGCGAAAAGACCAAGTAATGGGCCGTAAGTAACACCGGCAAATTTTAAAATGAAATCAATGATCAGTTTATCGTTCATCCATTTAAAAATTAAAACCATAAGAAAAAATACAATCGCAAAAGTGAAATGTACTTTTAATCTTGTTCTTTTCTTTTCCTTTTCTGTTCCATTGCTTTTCTGAATCCCAAGTATATCAATACAGAAACAGGATGTGAGCGATGTAATAGCTCCATCAACGCTTGGGAATAGTGCAGAGATCAAAGCAATGATAAAGATGATCCCTATCGACCCACTGAATGCTTTGCTTAATGCAATAGTTGGAAACAGATCATCCGGTGGCACTTTTATTCCGTTTGCACTTGCATAGAGATAAAGAACACCTCCTAATACAAGGAAAAGAAAGTTCACCAATATAAGTACCATTGAAAATGTCATGATGTTCTTCTGTGAATCTTTCAATGTCTTTACGCTGATATTTTTTTGCATCATTTCCTGGTCAAGCCCTGTCATTGCAATGGCGATAAACATTCCACCAATAATATGTTTCAAAGCAAATGATCCAGCCTTTACATCCCAATTAAAAATATTTGTATAGCCTTTTTCAGTCATCATTGTCCATGCGCCGCCGAAATCTGTCCCTAAAGCATTAATAACTGCAATAATGCAAACCACAAGGCCAACCAGCATACCCGTTGTTTGTAATGTATCTGTGTAAATGATTGTTTTAACGCCACCTTCGAACGTATAAAGTAAAATAAGGGCAAGTATAACAAGAGAAGTTAATATAAAAGGAATACCAAGGTCATTGAAAATAAAAATTTGCAAAACACTTATTACTAGATATAATCTTGCTGTTGCGCCAACAGTTCTTGAAAGTATAAAAAAGAAAGCGCCGGCTTTATGAGCATTAATACCAAATCTTTTTTCAAGGTATGTGTAAATGCTCGTAAGATTCATTTTGTAGTACAAGGGTATTAATACAAATGCAATAACTGCATAGCCTAATAAATAACCGAGTACTACCTGGAAATAATAAAAATTGCTGCTTCCAACACCGCCGGGAACACTTACAAACGTAACTCCACTTAATGACGTACCGATCATCCCAAATGCTACCAGCATCCAATTGCTGCTGCGGTTACCGATAAAAAAAGATTCATTATTTGAATTGCGGGAAGTTAGCCAGGCAACAACAAGTAATAAAAGAAAATAACCGATAACAAAGGTGAATAACAGAACCGAAGACATAAGATGATTTTAAATTAATGATCCAGCAACAGAGATAAATACGATATTTACTGCACTAAAAGTTGACAAGATAAAATAAATCTATGAAGATAAACTCACTTGCAGTTTTTTGCGGGTCAAAGAATGGAAATAATCCTGTTTATACAAAACATGCAAAAGAATTAGGCAACCTTTTAGCAAAAAAAAATATCACGCTGATATATGGCGGGGGTAGTACCGGGATAATGGGTGCAGTGGCAGACGCAATGATGGAAAGCGGCGGAAAAGTGATTGGTGTCATTACAAAAAAACTGGTGGACTGGGAACATCAGCATGAAGGCATTACTGACTTATCAATTGTTGATGATATGCATATCCGTAAACAGAAAATGTATGATCTATGTGATGCAGCTGTCATCTTACCGGGTGGTGTAGGAACACTTGATGAGTTTTTTGAAATGGTAACATGGAACCAACTATCCATTCACGACAAAGAAATTTATATAATTAACTCAGATAATTTTTTTGATTTTCTTTTGAAACATATTCAGCAAATGGAAAAGCAAGGTTTTCTTTATGAAAGTGTACTGGAAAGGATCACAGTTTTGGATGAACCAGAACAATTGCTTCAATACCTCAATTAATAATCTATATTTTTTTGTTTTCCTCCACTACCCTGGAATAAAGGGATCTGAATACCACCTCTTATAATAGGAATTGTTCTTCCATAGGCATCAGTATATGGGGAACCGGGCTCTTGTAGAATATCAAACAATATTGCAAGATAATAATGCGGAGATCCGCCTCTGCCCATTCTACCCGTAGTGTAACCACCACCTATAAGAAAGCTCTTGGCTTCTAATCCATCTTTTTCTTGAGATGAACCACTATTGGGGGGTGGAATGTATTTTAGTCTTAAAAAATTATACTCGTATTGAGCCTGTGCGAATATAAAACGAAGGGGATATAGCTTTACAAAAGGACCTCCTCCAAAATTTTGTTGTTTAAGCCTGTCATCAAATGCCCGGTAATCCCTGTATACTGTATAATTGTAATTGATAACAACTCCAAGATCAGCCCAATTCGTAATACTATAACCAAGCACGGGGCTGCCGCCGATAAGAAAAGTATTGGAATAAAATGCCAGTGAAATGGTACCACCTGTAAATAACTTTTGCTTAAAGGGCACTTTTTCTTTTTCCTCTTCATCTTGTGCTTTTGTATGAATAGAAATTACGGAAGTAATGAAAATGAAGATGAGTAATTTGGATCTCATAAAGGTTTTTATTAATGCTAATTTAACTCTATTTGCTTTGGTGTGTTTAAAACTAAATCGTTAAAATATTTTATCGGCATTCAAAATATTATTAGGATCAAATGCTTTTTTTATTTGCCGCATCAAGTCAAGGTGTTTTTGTTCAAACATAATATCCATAAACCCTTTTTGAATAAGTCCGATACCATGCTCACCACTGATGGTTCCGCCAAGACCTTTTACCAACTCAAATAAGGCCCGAAGACTTTCGGTCATTTCTGCATCGCCAAAACTATTCGGTGTTCCTTCTTTATGAATACGAATATGAAGGTTGCCATCGCCTGCATGACCATAACATACTGCATTGAAATTATATTTAGCGCCGATCTCTTTTACACCACGAATAAGTGCCGGTAATTCAGCTCTTGGTACAACGGCATCTTCTTCAATTGTATAACCCGCAAGTTTTGTTGCCTCAGCTACTCTTCTTCTTAATTTCCACAACTCATTTTTTTGCTGTACATCTTCTGCAAAATATATTTCACCTGTATCGTATTGGGTTAGCATTTCGCTGATGGCCTCCATTTCACTCATCAGGATCTCCATGTTATTACCATCCACTTCAATGATCAGGTGAGCTTCGATATCGTCACTGATCTGAACAGCGCTACTATCTACGAATTTGCTTACGATCCTTAATGCATCAACCTCCACTAACTCCAATGCACTAGGAACAAATCCCGCCCTGAATATGGCACTCACTGCCTCACTGGCCTGCTCCAGGTTTTTAAATGGAACAAGCATTAGCAGATCATATTTAGGATGAGGGATCAGGCGCAAAACAATTTTTGTTACAATGCCTAATGTCCCTTCGCTACCTACAACCAATTGAGTAAAATTATAACCTGTGGAATTTTTTAGAACATTAGCGCCGGTCCATATTATTTCGCCGGTTGGCAAAACCATTTCAAGATTCAAAACATAATCTTTTACCACACCATATTTAACCGCTTTAGGACCGCCGCTATTTTCGGAAATATTTCCGCCAATAAAACATGATCCCCGACTTGCGGGATCTGGCGGGTAAAACAATCCTTTTTCTTTTACTGTCATTTGTAAAACCTCGGTAATAACTCCGGGCTCTGTTGTTACTTGCAAATTTCTTTCATCAATATCAAGAATTGTATTCATTCTTTCCATTGCCAATACAACACCGCCAAGATGCGCTAATGCGCCGCCGCTAAGACCAGTACCGGCCCCTCGTGGAGTAACAGGGATCTTTTTTGCATTGCAAATTTTCATCAAAGCACTGATCTCCTGAACTGTTCTTGGCTTAACAACTACATCGGGTAAATAATGAAGATTCTCAGTTTCATCATGTGCATAATGATCCAGCGTTTCTTCATCATACAACACATAATTTTCACCAACAATAGTTTTAAACTCGTTTATGATCTCTGCTGTAAGCCCCGATTTTACATTTGTATTCATGCTATGCTTTCGTTGTGGGCAAAAATCGCATAATTCATCAATATGGTAAAACTAAACTCAATATGATATACCCGGATAATACTTGAGATATCTATACCATTCTTCCTTCGAAGAATAGTTTCAGAATTTACCGTCCCGATATAACAGGTTAGTAGGCGTTATTACGGAGGCTGGGGCACATGCTTTGCCGCTTGTCGCCATTGTAGGTATCAAATAATCCTTCCTTGATCAATGAAAATTCAAAAGCGCCACGGCCGTTGTTATAATTTTTTAATGTTGAAATTGTGGCATCGTAAGTAAATGTTGCTTTAATATCATTCCATTGAAGACCGACCATTGGAATAAAGGCATCTTTATGACGATAATATAAACCCCCGATCAATTGATAAGCTCCATCACCAGACAGATCATAATGTGCATTCATACCAATTACCATTTCAACTGATTTTGCCTGTGTTGTAAAATAAATGTTGGGGTTAACAAGCCACTGATTGTTTACCAAAAAACTTCCATTTAAAAAACCAATATGTCTTACAGCGATCCTGTTATCAACTCCGGATGTTTGATTAAAGAAAGATTCTCTTGGCCTGTTTACATGATGTGCCGAATAGCCGGCATTCAAATAAACTTTATCATTGGGAAAATAGGCATAGTTCATACCCATTTGAATATCGGGATAATTGATATTGTTATGCGCCAATACTACAGAAGTAGGAAGTTTATTATCAAAAAACTTACCATCAAATTGATCGGGGAATTTAAGGTTACTTACATTGATCTGCTTATTGGACCATCCAATATTAAAACCCGCACTTATCAGGCTTCCGGCATTTATCATTTGATGATAAGCAATCGAGCCATAAATTTTTGTTGAAGTAAGGTTACCGCTGCCTGCCACATCCCGTAAGATCACTCCACCTACACCCAACCAACCAGTGTTCTCCTCGTTTTGCATAAGCTGAGCATCGCCAAATGCACTCATTGTTTTATAAGGGATCGACATCACACTTGACCATTGGTTCCTGTAATTAATTCCTACACGGTAATCGCCACCGGGAATGAAACCTGTATTAGCAGGATTAGTTGTAAGTGGTGAATTCATGAATTGGGAGAAATGCAGATCCTGTGCATGCATGGACTTACTCCATAACATACCGATAGCTATCGGGATCCAAACTACAAACAATATGTAAATTCTAATTTTCATTTTCACATTGTCTCTTTGCAAATTAAGATTTATCTAATTAGCGATATATCACCCTTCTTTATTGCTTTAGTTCCGTCAAAAAACTCAACATCCAGCGTATAGGCATAAACATCCATTGGTTGTATCACGCCTTTGTATTTTCCATCCCAGCCTATATTCTTATCATTTGTTTCAAATACTTTTTGTCCCCAGCGATTCCAGATTATGAATCTGATCTTTGTAATTCCAAAACCCCTGGCAAAAACTACACTATTAACATCACCACGTTGCGGTGTGAAAGCATTTGGCACATCAACCAATGCCAATATAACAGCTCTTACATCCTGGCAAAGAGTATCAGCGCAACCAGCAGAATTTATAGCAATAAGACATGCATTATAAGTACCTGTTGCATTGTACTGATGCTTTACCGGCAATCTTGAATTTGTTACTAAACTGTCTCCGTCACCAAATAGCCATTTGAAATTTACAGCATCAGGAGATGCAAGGTTGTTAAATGATGTTGCTGTGTTTTCTATTGGCGGATCAGGCGAAAAAGTAAAATTGGAAACAGGGATCGGAAAAACATTTATAGTTGTCCTTGTGGTATCTGAAAAATTACAAGTATTCGGATCATTAGCAATTAATGTAATAGTATATAATCCGGGTGTGGTATAAATATGAACAGGATCTATTTCAGTACTTGTGGTGTTATCACCAAAATCCCAAATGAATGTTTGGCCCGCTATTGATGTATTGGTAAACTGCGCGGCGTAAGGAACACATCCGGTTGGTGGTGTCTCAAATTGCGCCACTACCAATGGAGCTATACTTATAGTTTTTTTCAATGTATCAGGCGCATTGCAATAAGCCGTATCAACAAGTGTCAGTTTTATGGTATAAGTTCCAGGTGAAGTATAAGAATGGAAAACAGGAACTGATCCTGCAGTTATCGTTGGGGAATTGTCCCCAAAATCCCAAACGAAAGATGTATTTGTAAATGGTCGCGTTGAACTTGATAAATTATCAAACCGGTATTTTAAAGAATCACATGGCGCTAATTTCACCGGTATAAAATCAAGAGTTGCAGGAAGGCTCCCAGCCTTAATAGTGAGATACGCAGTATCACGGATATTACATGTGGTAGAATCTTCTGCAATCAGCATTACACGATATAAGCCGGGTAAATTATAAGTATGACTTGTATTTGGAACGGTAGTAATAACAGGGTTGGGTGAAGAACCATCGCCAAAATACCAATAGTATGTTACAGCATTTGCAACCGTATCAATGAAATCAACAGTAAGAGGAGCACAACCAACAGTATCTCTTGGCACTCCGTCGATCATTGATTGAAGACCGGCATCCACACCCGCAAAGTCAAATGAAATCTTCAGCATTGCAAGATTGCATCCTGTTACAGTTCCACTTGCATTTGTTGTTCCGTTTATTGGGCCTACGGCGCCAGGCGTAGTAAGGTATACAGCATTTCCGAAACAATTTGCACATATCGCCTGGTATATCACCCCTTGTTTATCAAAACGGCTGGTGCCTCCATCTACATGGTCCGTAAGACCTCCATTCTGTCCCCAGAAACTTCCAAATAATTGTGAAGTTGCATTTTTCTTTAAAACAAAAAAGTAGAAATCATTTCCGTCAGTTGTAGGCTGAATAGCATCGGAAGTGACGGGCATGCCAGATGTTAATGATGATGGGAACTGTCCATCAACAGTTCCACCCCAGCCTGATACATAAACATTTTCGCAATTATCTACAAGAAATGCTGTAATTGAAATATTGGGTATTCCCGATGGCTTACCAAACCTGGTTGAATAAATATACGCTGAAAGATCAGGTTCCAACTTTGCGATAAATTGAGGAGCCCCTGCCACACTATATGCTGCATTTATTATCGGCCAATTGCCTTTTGTTTGTCCGCATATATATGGGAAACCGAATTTATCAAACTGAACACCATATACCTGGTCCGTAGCAGGAGTACCAACATAAGTTGATCTTATAACTGCAATACCATTATTTGATATAATAGATACAAATCCATCAATACCCCCCTGGTTCGTTGAATGTATAACTCCGGCTGAAGTACCAGGAAAATTGGTACTTGCTGTGCCTCCTCCAACATAAACATCACCATTAGGTGCCAGGGAAAGAACATATGCCGCATCATCCCCACCGCCACCAAGATAACTTGCAAATAAAAGCGAGACACTTGCATTAAACTTCAATACGATGGCATCCTGAGCCCCGGCGTTATTCTGCTGAAAAGCACCAGCAGTTTTCGGAAAATCTGTTGACCTTGAGCAAGAAGCCACATAAATATTTCCTCCCCCATCTACGATCACTTCACTTCTTCCATTATCACCATAATTCTGTTGCAATGAACTAAAGCTTTCAGCTGCAATATTGACTCCATCATCGCTTTGGCCACCAATCTTTTTAGATCCGAGCAGCGCTGATCCCGCGGCATTTAATTTTGTAACGATAATATCATAACCACCGCCTGGACCAATCTGTCCAGCACCGGTAACAGGGTAGTCTGATGAATTCGTACGGCCAGCAACGATCAAATTTCCAGCTCCATCCACTACAAGACTATGTGGCTGCTCATTACCGGCACCCCCAAGATAGGTTGCATATATTCTTGAGGTGCCATCAGGTGATAACTTTGATATACTTATATCAGTAGCATTAACGCCGCTATTACCTCCTGACCAAACAGTTTGAAACGCTCCCGGTGTAACCGGATAACCTGTCTTTAAATTAATACCACCACCATAAAAACTTCCATCTGGCCCGTAGGTTGCAGTAAAACCCCAGTTGTCACCGGTACTCCCTGAAAAAGAACTAAAAATTAATGTCGGATCTATGATTAGGACTTCGTTGCGGTTATAATTTTTTACATCAAACCTGACCTCTTTTCCTATTAAGACATATTTTGCTGATACCTGTTTACGCTGATTATTTTCATACTGATATGTATACGGATCAGATTCTTTAACATCACCCACAGAAGTTTTAATAACAAGTTGCTTGTCCCTTACTTCAAGATTTTCGGCGCCAGTATAACGCAATACGATCTTGCTTATATCAGCACCTGGTTTTACAATGAGATCATATTTCATGCTGCCTTTATCAGTATAAAAGCGAACATCAACACCAGGATAAATGTTTTTTGCTGTAACGCCTTGATAAATTTTACAATTGCTGGCCCATTTGGAAGGATCATTGCCAATGAAATAATTATTGTAATACTCCAATGGTTTATCAGGAACTAATTCAATATTATTTGATGCCCCTGCAAAATCTACTGCGTATGCATGTGAACGCAAAACCAAAGGCGACTTTCTTTTATTCTGAGCATTTCCGTGACCATGGATGTATTCCTGAGCTTGTTTTATATCCTCTTTATTATGCTGAAGAACCGTAAAACCACCATTACGGATGAAAAAGCTACCTGCGGGAACTTCGCTTCTGAATTTAACATGGCTATCCCACTGACCTTTATTCTCAATGAACTCAATATTTTGGGCCTTAACTACTGTTGACAGGATAAGCAAAAAAAGGGCTATGAAACGATAACGGATCAATGGTTATATTTTTTTCAATTTACCAAAAACAATGGAAAAATTTTAAAACTTGTGTTAAGATATACGGCTCCAGGCTGTTTTACCTTGATTTATTTCAAAGTATTTCCTGATTCGCAAATTTTCTGCCGAACTTAACTCAGGATCAATATC
>DATDCP010000158.1:0-2483 GCA_036524255.1 Chitinophagaceae bacterium | reverse complement strand
TTTAGTAAATGTACGATTGAAAAAATATTTTGAAAGAGAAAGTTGTGATTTAAAATGTTAATCAATTATATTTGAGAATCAATCTCCAAGCAAACCTTACCGTCTGGTAATTCCATCCTAAGATTTATAGATTCGTATCCTTCCGAATGCCATTTTAATAGTCCCTGTCCCTGAAATCCCGCATTATTTACGATTTCTCATTCTATTATTATGGCTAAGTACCTGGCAGTATTATTTTTTGTTGTTAACGGATCTCAATTGTTTTCACAGCAGAGATGCAACATGGAAGAATATGTTAACCGGCAATTGAATGAGGACATTTCATTAAAAGATAAATTAGAACAAGTTGATGTATTTACCCGTGAACGCACAAACTCGACAGGCAGTGCGCAAAGAGTTAATGGGATACCAGCGATAATAACCATTCCTGTTGTTTTTCATGTACTTTATCACACACCGGAACAAAATCTACAAAGCTCAAGCATAGACCTTTTAATTGCGGCTCTTAACAGGGATTTTAATAAAAGGAATACTGATACTTCAAAAATTCCTTCAGTATTTAAGCCTTACGCGACCTCTATGGGGTTTGAATTTAAGCTGGCAACAATGGACCCACAAGGAAGGGGTACCGATGGAGTTATAAAAAAATATACACCAATACCTTATTGGATGTCTGATGATAAAATGAAATTCAGCGCATCTTATGGTGATGATGCGTGGGATTCAAAAAGCTATTTGAATATCTGGATATGCAATATGAAGGATGTAATGGGTTACAGTACGTTTCCGGGCATGGATCCTTTAAAAGATGGTGTTGTTTTATCAATTGAGGATATATTTAAAACTCGTGGTACAACTCCTAAAATAAATGATCTCAGAACTGTTGTGCATGAAGTAGGGCATTGGGTGAATCTTTATCATATTTGGGGGGAGGGGTATTGTGGTGATGATAAAGTTGATGATACACCAAAACAAGGTTCATACACTCCTGGCTGTCCAAGCGGCACCAGGGTTACATGTGGCAACGGTCCAACTGGCGATATGTATATGAACTTTATGGACTTTACTGATGATGTTTGTATGAATATGTTTACAAACGGACAAAGAAAAAGAGCAAGAACAATTTTTGAAAATGGTGGTCCAAGAAATTCTATTCTTTATTCAAAGGGATTGAATACTCCGCTCTCGGAAACCATAGTGCCGCCTAATGACTTTTATCCAAAATGGTATTATGCGCAGGTTTACCCAAATCCTGCTGCAAATTCTATCAAGATATATTTTGATTACGATGAAAGATGGATAGGTAAAAAAATGGAGATCCTTGACATGAGCGGAAGAATTGTGCTCAATAAGATCATTTGTTCCAGGATCGAAACGATTGATATAAACCGTTTAACTGCGGGAGTTTATTTTATCCGTGCTGAAAAGGAAGGAGAGAAGTTACACGCCAAATTTGTTAAACTATAGATGAACAACCAATACTACCTGCAGAGTAAGGGCTATCGAGAGATAGCCCTTTTTAGAACCACGATTTGTGGGATTGATAGGGATTAGAAGGAAATAATCCAGTATCATTCTTTGTAAGGGTTCTAAATAAAAAGGATCACAAGTTTCCTCATAATCCTTTCTAATCATTTTCTAAATCGTGGTTCTAAAGATGTATTGCTTCCCCGTAAGCCACTTCAATTGCGTCTTTCACACTTTCGCTGATCGTTGGATGCGGATGAATACTATTCAAAACTTCCTGGTAAGTTGTTTCTAATTTTCTTGCCGTAACCGTTTGCACAATTATTTCGGTCACATTATAGCCGATCATGTGAGTGCCAAGCCATTCGCCGTATTTAGCATCGAAGATCACTTTAATAAATCCTTCCGGATGACCGGCAGCTGAAGCTTTGCCGCTTGCACTCAGAGGAAACTTGCCGACTTTAATTTCATAACCGGCATCTTTAGCTTGCTTTTCAGTATAGCCGACAGATGCAATTTCGGGATAGCAATATGTACAACCCGGCACATTATTATAATCGATTGGCTCAGGCTTGTGATTATATTTCTTTTCATTGAAACCAATATTCTCAACACAAATGATCCCTTCTTTACTTGCAACGTGTGCAAGAGCCTGGCCCGGTGCACAATCACCAATTGCATAAATGCCCGGAACATTTGTCTGGTAAAATTTATCAACCATTACTTTACCCTTCTCAGTTTTGATACCTAGTTCTTCCAAACCAATTCCTTCAATATTTGCTGAAACACCAACGGCACTTAATAGTACATCAGCTTCTAAAGTTGTTTCACCATCCGGAGTTTTCACTTTTGCTTTTACGCCGGTACCTGAAGTGTCAACAGATGTTACTTCGCTATTGACCATGATTGTGATGCCGTTCTTTTTAAAATTTTTATCCAGTTCTTTTGAAACTTCTTCATCTTCTACCGGCACTACTCTTGGTAAAAATTCAACGATGGTAACTTTTGTTCCCAGG
>DATDCP010000157.1:0-3089 GCA_036524255.1 Chitinophagaceae bacterium | reverse complement strand
GTACCAGGAAGGGTTATCTGTTTGAAGAAGTTTGTCGTTACCTACGGAGTCCCGCATCATCTTTTTTTGAAATCGAAATTTCTTATAGCGAAGTCCCCTTACGGACGCAAATTCATGCACGAAAATCCTGTGCTGGCCGGCTTATGCAGTCATTCTTTGCAATACAAATATTCATCAGCTTATTTTTATCATACCAGCTTTGATAAATGGGAATTCCTTACACATATCCGGGATTGATTAAAGTTGTTGAAGTGAGTTTTCCGATAGTTGGTTCGTTGGTAGCTAAACACAAAGCCATCGCCTCATACCAACGATGGCGTGCTGCGATTAACTACCAACAAGGTCAGAAAATGGAATGGTCAAAAACTAATAAACATTAAATGAACATTGATCCATGTAATTGTTGAAAAATGTTATGCTCTTTCTAAGATGTTGAGGAGGTTGAGCACAGGTGATCCGGAGAATGCGTTTCCTGAAGGGAGAAATTTCAGATAAAAACATTTGTCAGCGATTGTTAATTAAGTTGATGATCAATTTTATCATGAGTTCTTTATCGGCTGGATTGCTTTGCGCTACTAATAATGCTAATGCCACTAATGCATTGTCATTTATTTTCAGCTCACCTGAGTTTTTAAACCGGTGCCGGTTTTTTTCAAGGAACCATACGAACAAAAAAGCGCCGATACGTTTATTACCATCAGTAAAAGGATGATTCTTGATAACGAAATACAACAGGTGAGCCGCCTGCTCTTCAATACTTGGATAAAGAAATTTACCATCAAACTGCTGAATAATACTGTTCAGTATTCCTTGAAAGCTTTGATCTTTTTGGTTACCAAATAAGTGGGAAGCTTCTTTTTGTTTTATCAATTGTTTTTTTAGTTCTTCAATTGCTTTGACCGCATCTCTATTCTCAATTTCATAACTAATATTTTCATTGAGTTGGTCTTCGGTTAGCTTATTACTGTCAAAGCGGTTTAGAAGAATAAAGCTTTGGGTGTAATTAGTTATGATATCCAGCAAGCCTTTCGTTTCCCCAGTCGATAATTCTTTTGTATCACCTGATTGCTGAACGATGTTTATTACCCGTTGCAGTTGTTCCAATCTTTTTTCATTAATAGCATATCCCTGTACCAGGTAATCTTTTAATCGTCGGGTAGCCCACTGGCGGAATTGTGTGCCACGTTTGGACTTAACCCGGTAGCCAACCGAAATAACAACATCCAGATTATAGTAGTCAATTTTCCTGGAAACCTGCCTGCTCCCTTCTTTTTGAACTGTCAAGGATTCCTTGACAGTTGAACTTTTCAGGAGTTCCTTTTCCCTATAGCAGTTATTAATATGCAGGCTAATATTTTGTTTGGTTTGTCTGAAAAGCTCTGACATTTGTTGCTGTGTCAGCCATACAGTTTCTTCCTCAAATCGAACTTCGATCTCAGTCTGCTTATCCTTTGTCTTGTATATTTCAATCTGGCTCATTCTTAAAAATACTGAACAAATTTTCAAGTTGCAATATGCAAAAAATGCACATTGCTTTTATGTGCCGTTGGCCACTTTGCTGGTATCTGTTTTTATATTAATTACCGATGATGTGATTATTCTCTTATTATGAAATCTTATCTGTTATGATTTTTGTAACAGTCCCACCTAGATGCGCCGGGGTCTCGCATGATCATTTTTGTGTTTTTAAAAACTCAGGATGGCGAATACCCAGGGCGGACGCAAGAAAAGAAAGAATACTACTATATGGTTTTAAAATGAATTGGCTCATACCTTTTGATTATTCCAGTCTCATAGTATGATGCGCTGCTATGTTCATACTCAGTAAAGTCTTTGGCAAGATTCCATCGACCGCTTACAGGATTACGATGTATATAATTTAGTTTTTGTAAAAGAAATTTTTCGCTATTTATTCCTTTAGCATCAAATGATTCTTCAAATACTCTATGTCGCTGGGCTTTTTTCTTTTCTCTTTTTGTAACGGCATCAAATAAATATTCAAGAAGATCATTTCTTTTCATTCCTTCAAGTCTTTTTATTATTTCATATGCCATAAATCTTTTACCATTGCCAATTATCTTATTCAGATTATAGCCAGGTTTAGGAAAATAGATCATTACATAAAGATGATTAGGCATAATTACATAACCAATTATTTTATGTCCATCTTTCCCGAGAACATCAAACCATTCATACACCATATCATATCCGTTTACGATTTCAAATAAATGCAACCATTTGTAGCAAGTAAATGTGCAGTAATACATGCTGAATTCATCTCCATGTTTCCATTTAACCGGCATTATTAAATTTATTGATATTTTTTGTCCTGGAATTAAGTGATGCTGTTTGCGTGGGGTTTGCCGTGTGTGGATTTGAAGCTTAGCAGCAACCCCACGCCTGTAATACTTTTCAATTTAATATTTGGAGACACTTATTACGAGGGGTCGCCCTGCGCACAGGCTATGCTGTGCAGACCCCTCGCAGACAATTTCTTCTTACTGTAGATCAGTGAAGACCCCGAAGGAACTGAGATGCCGTGAGGTCTCGCATGATCATTTTTGTGTTTTTGAAAACTCAAGATGGCGAAGACCCCGGGCGGACGCAAAAAATTCCTTTTTCGTAATGGGTGTCGTTCTTTTCTACTTCTTCCAATTCAATAAGATGCCTTTGTACAGCAACATACTCATCATTGATGGCTGTGAGTATTACGACAATAGGTAATTTCGTTTGATTTTTTAAACTCGAAGTGGGTATTTCTGATGGCGTTGCTTCTGTAGATTCAGGTGAAGGCGTATTAGAAGGATTAAGTCCTTTTAATTGTGATCCCTTTTCAAAAACATCAATGTTAATATCAATTTTCCCTCCGCTTAAAATTGTGCGTATATCTTCTATTTCCTTTTCGTTTGATATTTCAAAAGGCTTAATAAAGAACTCAAATAATCTAAGTCTGATTTCTTCTCGATAGGAAAATAAGATATCCTTGAAATATTTTTTTTTGGTTGTACTTTTTTCTTCTTCTCGTCGCTTCTTCATGTAATCATCATAATCCAGTTGATCTGGATCAAATCGCTGAATTCTTCTAATAA
>DATDCP010000156.1:0-9394 GCA_036524255.1 Chitinophagaceae bacterium | reverse complement strand
CAAAAGGCCTGCACAATCGGGAGTACATAATTTCGTTATTACATATAGTAAACTGTAATTCCGTTACTCCTGAAAATGCAAAAAAATTAGTCCAACAGCCTGTGTATCATGAAAAATCTTAACCTATTCCTGCTTCTTTTTTTCATCCCTTGTCTTGGTTTTGCTCAATCTTTAAACGGTGTTTATACCGGTGTTCTGTCAAATGACAGTACAACGATACGCAAGGACCAGTCTTTTGAAATGGCCCTGACCGAATATAATGGTAAAGTTTATGGCTATGCCTATTCAACTTTCATTATAAACGACACTCTTTACTACATTGTAAAAAGAGTAAAAGGAAAAGTTACTGGCGATATCTGCGAAGTGGAAGACGATGAAGTGATCACTCACAACTTTCCTAATAAACCTGAGAAAAAAGTTTTTGTAACCTATACTTTAAGAAGAAATATTTCTGAGAATGTATGGACGCTGGATGGCAACTGGAAAACAAATCTTACAAAAAAGTATTATGCTATCTCCGGTAAAGTGGATACTAAAGAAGAAAAAGATCTGAGTAAATCAAAACTCTATGAACATCTTGGAGATCTTGATCTGCAAAAAACCCTTGCGCTAAACCAACCGAAAGAAAAAACTCCTGAAAAAAAACCTGTAAAGCCTAAAGAGGATAAGAATGATGTTGCTAAAAATACAGTAAAGAAAGAGGAGAAAAAGAATACTCCACCAGATGAAACAAAACCGCTCGGGAAGAATACTGATCTAACTGTTATTACAACAACTTCGACTACTGTAAACAACCATCCGAACCAGGTTGAAAAGAAAGATGTTGGTGCAACAAATACTGTTGAGAAAAAGCCTGAAACCAATACTGTAAAAACAGAAACTAAACTTCCGGATAATAAAACAACTACGGCTGCTGTAAACAACCAACCGAACCAGGTTGAAAAGAAAGATGTTGGTGTAGCAAGCACAACTGTTGTTGAGAAAAAACCTGAAACCAACACAGTAAAAACAGAGACCAAGACTCCAGACAATAAAACAACTACAGCTGTTGTAAACAACCAAACGAACCAGGTTGAAAAGAAAGATGTTGGTGCAGCAAATACAAGTTCTGTGGAGAAAATATCTGAAACCAACACTGTAAAAACAGAGACTAAGATCCCTGATAATAAAACAGCTTCTACCGCCATTAGTAACCAAACCGATCCGAATGAAAAGAAAAATGTTGTTGCTACTAATTCAACCACGGTTGATAAGAAACCAGAAGTACCTGTTGCTAAACAGGAAACCAAACTTCCCGATAACAAACCTGTTGTTGCCGTTAATAATCAGTCGAATCAAAACGAAAAGAAAGATGTAGCATCAACTGATAAAAAATTGACAGAGAATAAAGCTGATGGACAATATGAATTCCAGGAGCTAAGAAGTAGAAGGAAATTGAAACCCGCCGCCTCATTAGTAGATGGAAGGGTATCTATTCCTTCAGAAACAATTTATTTTAAATCTGATAGTCTATCGATCGCTTTGTATGATAACGGTGAGATAGATGGTGATACGGTGAGTGTAATTATTAATGATGAAATGTTTATAGAAAAGCAAGGGTTGAGGTCGACGGCTTTCAGAAAAACATTTTATGTTCCTCAAACCGAAAGCGATTCGCTGCTTGTAGTATTGTTTGCAAATAATCTTGGAAAATATCCTCCTAATACCGGTCTGCTACAAATAAAAGATGGCGAAGAGATCTTTTATGTTCGTTTCAAAGCTGACCTCGACAAGAATGCGGCAATAGTCTTGCGCAGAAAATACAAATAAAAAATCCCCTCTTATATACGAGATTTGCGGACTATGAACTCCGAACTCCCGACTATAGACTCTATACGGCTTACGCAATATTCTCATGGCGCCGGCTGCGGCTGCAAGATCGCACCGAAAGTGTTAGATGAAATTTTGAAAGGCAATATTTCAGTCCCTGATAATAAAAACCTCCTGGTTGGTAATAGCAGTAAGGATGACGCCGCTGTTTATGATCTTGAAAATGGAATGGCATTAATTTCCACTACAGATTTCTTTATGCCGATCGTTGATGATGCTTTTGATTTTGGAAGAATTGCCGCTGCTAATTCTATCAGCGACGTATATGCTATGGGTGGAAAACCACTTCTTGCAATTGCTGTTCTTGGGTGGCCGGTAGAAAAACTTCCTGTTGAACTTGCTCAAAAGATCATTGATGGAGGAAGAACGATCTGCAATGAAGCGGGGATCCCATTGGCCGGTGGACACAGCATTGATTCACCAGAACCCATTTTTGGTTTGGCAGTTACGGGTATTGTAAATAAAGAAAACCTGAAAAAAATAATACAGCAGAAGAAGGTGATCTGATCTTTCTTACAAAACCCCTGGGCGTTGGCATTTTATCCACTGCACAAAAAAGAGGGTTATTGCAGGAAGAATATTTGCAAATCATGGTAAAGCAAATGACAACGCTGAATAAGATCGGCGAAGAGTTAGGAAAAATAAAAGGAGTGACCGCCATGACGGACGTGACAGGTTTTGGTTTGCTGGGGCATTTAATAGAAATGGCAGAAAGCAGCGGGGTAAGCGCAGAGATCATTTATAATAAAATTCCTGTTGTGGATGGTGTAAAAGACTTTATTAAACGAAGAATTTTTCCTGATGCTACCACCAGGAACTGGAATAGCTATCATGATAAAGTGAGATTTGAAAAAGGAGTAGATGTAATGGAAGCATTTACTTTATTACCTGACCCGCAAACAAATGGAGGATTGTTGATCAGTGTAAAAGAAAATGCGAAAGATGAAGTGATCGGTTTATTTAAAAAAGGAGGATTAGAAAAATTTATTGAGCCGATAGGAAAGTTTATTTCGAAAGGGGAGAAGATGATAGAAGTAAAAAAATAGTATGCAAATACAAACCAAGCCACAGATCATTTCAGCATTGAATGAAAATGTAGATGCATTCAATAATTACATTGCCCCACTGACCAAAGAACAATTTGAAGTTTCGCCAAATGGCAAATGGAGTGCCGGCCAAAATCTTGATCATCTTATTCGTGCAATAAAACCATTGCAGCTTGCTTATGGTTTACCAAAGTTTGCCTTGCGAATTCTGTTTGGTAAAACCAATCGCCCTTCAAAAACTTATGATGAACTGGTGGCAAGATATAAAGCTAAGCTTGCTGCAGGGGGCCGTGCAAGCGGCCCGTTTATTCCACCATTTATCAGTTTTGCAAAGAAGGATGAATTGATAAAAAAATATGCTGAACAAAAACAAAAACTGATCTTGAAAATTGAAAAGCAAAACGAAAAAGATCTTGATGTTTATATCCTGCCGCATCCTTTATTGGGAAAAGTGACTTTGAGAGAGATGCTTTATTTTACTATTCATCATAATAAGCATCATTTGGAGACGGTGAGAAATCGCACTACATAAGGCAACTAAGCCAATATAAATACGAAGTATCTACAATTGATTTTCCTACTGTTGAGGCTTTAGGACTTTTAAAAACTTCATATATTTATGTGTTGGCAAAAATAATCTTAGACACAGTTAACCCTTCAATAATGACAGTTGGTGAATTGCAATTATTTTATAAGGAAAATCAGATTGGAGAAACCACAAGAACGTTGGCAAAAACTTATTTGGACATATTGTCGACCAAAGAACACATCCCATTTTCAATATGCGCAATTATCCTTGAAGACAGGATGAAGCTGTATAGGTCAATGGGCATTGACATATCTGAGCAACAGATTGAAAGAATTTTTAGCATCACAAATGGATATTTCCCATCAATTATATTCGCAGACATTTTAGTTGCGAATTATAATAATCGTGTAAACAATCTCGATACATTGGTAAAGACTATTGTTATAGTACTAAAAGTAATCGTGGATGAGTATAATAGTTCAATGCCTGAAAATTTGCAAATCACAGATCAGGAAGAATTGTACACTAAAGTGCAAAGAATACTTTTGTCGGAGGCTGGTATAGACATCTTTGCAGAAGAGTGAATTTACTACAGCCTACATGAAGTTTCCTACTAGCTGGCTAAAGAATATAAACTCATCGACATATCGCTTATCAGCTGTAGTGCGGGCTGAAAAAAGCCGAACGAAGAATATGACATCAGCTGTATTAACTTTACTCAGCAACTGCCAGGCTGACGAATAACCGGAATATCACCACAGCAGAAGTCCTGACCGTTAGTTGCTATTTTGACGACTATCATGAATGACAAAGTTTGGGATAAAATATTAGAGTATCAGACGAGAGACCTCGTCGAACGATTTATTAAAACTAAGTTTAATAGGGATGCATCTGCAAGACATATATTGGAAATAACTTCAAATTTTATTCAGGGACGTGAGTATTTCTTAAACGCACAAAGAGCTGCAATCAGCGTTAAACCGCTTTTGTTATATTATGGTGTCTCTGCATTAACGCGAGGTTTGATTTTGGCAATTTCACCCCACCTTTCAGAAGCTGCTATGAAATCTTCTCATGGACTTGATGCAGTAAATTGGAAAGAAGCCCTTTCTTCAAAAAAATTTGGAGACTTAACGATTTCAATCAGAAACGGTACTTTTCTTGAACTATTAAATGTAACATCAAATCGAACTTATTTCAAACATAATTCAAGCGGTGTAAGTTGGAATATAAATTTTGACATACCCAAAACTGATGCAAAAATTCGTTTTGATGATTTAGTTCAAACAGTTTCAGACCTAAGCGATGAATACGAAACATGGACACAAAATAAAGTATCTTTTTTTCGACTTGACACATTTAAGCCTATTAGTGCATCAAACGAATTTGAATATGTAGTTCATAAAGACAGAAACGAAGAAAATGAAATTTTCAATATTTTTCCTAAAGCCATTTTTGGAGAATATCATCGGGAAGAAGCCAATAAAAAATTTGTAATTCGGACTTCAAATAAGAATATACCCCAGTTTTCACAAAGATTTCTTGATGCGTTTAATATGGGAATTGGTGAAATAGTTTTAACAAAAGCAATTAGCAGCGAAACGCATTTAAATACTTTAGGACAATTGTATTGTCTTTCCTTCTATTTAGGAATGCTTTCCAGATATTTTCCATCAATTTGGATTTCTTTGGGAAGGACAGAAAAGGGCGACGCTATTTATCCTTTATTCATCAGAATAATAGATTTAGTTGAAAAGCATTTCCCTCGAACAGTGATAGAGTTTTTGGCCGGACCTTACGACTTTGAAAAGAAAAACAGCGACTAACAGGAGCAACTGAAAAATTTGGAAGAACAAACAAGACATTTAAGCTTAATGCCAAGGCTCGAAAACGTTAGGTTGATTTTTCATTTTTTTTCCAAAAAGATCTCCGCTATCATACATCGTACACTGCCCCCTTCTGTTTTTTCAATAATGGGAATTGGTATTGGTAATAATTTAGTTCTTGCAGAAAGTTCTTCTTTTTGCTCTTCATTTAAGGAGTCAAAAGCAGTTTGACTCATCAATAAAAATTTTTCTCCTTTACTATTCTTTACCTGTAGCATATTGCCCGCAAAAGCATTCATTTGCTCTTTTGTGATCCTTATCACCTCATGACCGGAGCTTTCCAATAATTGTCTTACAGCTATTAGCTCCCATTCTTCTTCAATCGCCTCTTCGCACAGGATCGCAAAGTTCTCGCCCAGCGTCATCATAACATTGGTATGATACACGGGGTGCCCTTCATTATCTACCGCAAAAAAGATTATTGCCCTGTATTGGTTTGCGTTGGCAAATTTCTCCAACACTGAAATATCTGTTCTTGGTGAATAGCAGGTGTAGATCACTTTATTCTCATGATCCATCACCATGCTGCCGGTGCCTTCCAAAAATTTTCCTTCCACTTCAAATTCACTCCAGTCCTGCAGGTCCTTTACCACAAACTTTTCAGCAAGCATTTTTAAAATATCATCTCTCTTTTCAGGTCGACGATTGGCTGCATATAGTGGAAAAACAGAAATAATTCCATCGGGTGAAGTGCTCAACCAGTTATTGGGGAAAACAGCTGATGGTTTTACGGGTGCCGGAGTGTCATCGATGACCAAAACATTTATTTCATGCTGCCGCAACAACTCAACCATTTTGTCAAACTCATTCAGCGCTGCTTGCTGAATAGACCGGGGATCTGTTTTTTTGTCGATTGATTGAAAAAAATTTGTTGTAGCAGTTTCTTCATTTGCCCCGAAAGCCGCGGGGCGAACCATAAGTAGTGTGTCAGTGATCTGCATTACTTATAAAAATAAGTAAATGCAAACTATTAACTGACCAGGGCGTCGATCTTCTTTGCTAATTCCCTGTCCTTATCAGTTACAGTATTTCCGGCACTATGAGTATTTAGCCAGATCTCTACCGCATTCCAGGTATTAGTCCATGTAGGATGATGATCCATTTTTTCTGCTTCAATGGCAACTCTTGTCATAAATGCAAATGCTTCGCTGAAATTTTTGAAGGTAAATTTCTTGTACAGCTTATTGTTTTCTTCTTTCCACATAAAGATTGATTTGATGATGTGATGATTTGGAGGATTTGAAGATGTAAGACAATTAGCACATCATCAAATTACCAAATCTCCAAATTAAAAAACAAGATGTTCCTTATTCTTTATTTTTTCATTCGTCAGCTCCATCACTAATTGCACGCCGCTAAGCGATCGAATATTTTCCGTTTGCTGCTGCAGCATTTCATCTGTAACAATATCTCCTTTCATCAGCCACAAAAAATCGAGATGCTTGAATTCCGGTAAAAGATATTCACCATCATATTGGTTATTATAAATATAATGCTCCAGCGCAGTCGAGGGTTCATGATACTCATACAAGCCAAAAAAATAATTCCTGTTCTTTTTCTTTAGCTGGATCTCTATTTCATTGTTCACCCTGAAATCAACGCCGAGCATATTGTTTAGTTGCCAGCAAAACTGGTAATCCTTCATTGGCGCCATAATTCCAAGCAGGCGGGTATCTTCAAAAAAACCATCTGTAATATCCTGTGTATCTAAAATAAGTTTGTTGCTCAAAGCGGTTTTGGTTTCTGTCTTTAAATTAAAACTGAACCTCTGTTTCCATTTCTTCGTTCCCTCTCTTGAATTTCACTTTTGCTTTATCTCCCTTTTGAAATTTTCCAAGCATTTGCATATAGCTATCCATCGAGCTGATATTGTGATCGCCAACCTTAAGAATAATATCGCCAGCCTTCAATCCTGCTTTTTGTGCGGGTCTTCCATCGGTAACTCCATCACATCGTAAGCCCGTACCAGAATAGGTATAATCTGGCATTACTCCCATTGTTACACTGCCGCTCCGTAAGGAAGAAGTTGTTTGTGTTTCCCTTGTTTTTGTAAATGCCAGTTTTTGATTAGTTGTAGTTGGCGAAAGCACAATACCGCTGATATAGTTGATGATCTTTGTTTCACCGATATAATTTATTTTGTCAGCGTCGTCGCCTGGCTTATGATAATCAGTATGCAAGCCGGTAAAGAAAAATAAAACCGGAATGTCTTTACGGTAAAAAGATGTATGGTCGCTTGGACCCGTTCCACTGCTATCAATTCTGATTACAAAGGGATTCTTTTTATTGTTTGGGTCGATAAGGGTGCCCCATTGTGGCGAAGTACCATAACCACCAATTGTCACTGTCTGGCTGCTATCGTTCAGTCTTCCGACCATATCCATATTGATCATGTAATTGACCTTGGTGAAATCAATGGTCGGGTGCTCCGTAAAAAACTTTGAACCGTTTAATCCAAGCTCCTCTGCAGAGAAAGCAATAAACAGGTAGTTATTATTTTTCTGCTTTGTATTTTTTAAAATTCTTGCGAGTTCGATCAATGCGGCCGTACCACTTGCATTGTCATCAGCTCCATTGTGAATTGCTTTTTCTCCTGTACGCAGCATTGAATTGTTGTCTTCGCCATAGCCTAAATGATCGTAATGTGCGCCGAGTACAACCGTCCTTGCTGCTCCATTATCTAAATATCCAATAATATTCCGACCAGTTCTTTTCTTATCGCCAACATCCACTTTAAATTTAATATCAAGGGTAGCTGTTTGATCCGCGAAATATTTTTTTGCTGCGTCTTTAGTAACAAACAAAACCGGTACATCTAATTTTTCTGTTCTGTCTTTGCTGTCAAACTTCAACTTATCATCAATAGATGAACTGTTATAAAGTATAACTGCTGATGCACCGCGGCTCTTTGCTTTTTTGGCATTGCTGCGGATGAATTCATTCAGATCGAAATGCGGGTTGTTCTTATTTTCTTCCAGGGTTTCTTTCAGATCGTAGAACCAGGGCATCTCAGCTTCCTGCACAGCAATAGATGGCAATGCTTCAATACTTATGTTTTGAGAAAAGGGAAATGGGAAAAAATCTTTATCAACGGCAAGGTTGTTCTCATTGATAATAAAATGCGTGGCTTTATTTATTTGTTTGCCATCATAAATTTCAAATGGCTGAAAAAATCCATCGGTGCCTTTCGGTTGCAAACCCGCAGCCTGAAATTTTTGACTTATATATTCTCCAGCTAGTTTTTCTCCCTCAGTACCTGCTCTTCTTCCTTCAAGTTTATCATTCGCAAGATAGCCGATATGTGCTTGAAGATTCGTTACTGTTGCATTGTCTGCTTTACTTAGTTTGGGAGATTTCTTTTTTTGACCAAATGAAATTTGAACAAGAAAAAAAGAAAGAAAAACACACACCACACGAATGCTATTCATAGTAATTTGAAATTAGTTGGTGCAAAGTTATTAAATACCTCTATCCCAAAAGGGCTGTTTAAGAAATCTTACAATAAAATGGTGTTATAAACTTCGACGCTATTGCTCAATGAAGAACAGGAAGATGAACACTTCGCTTCGCTCAGTGCAGGCTGTGCGTCGCAACAGATGCTTAATAGTAGCACCAAAGCTGGCTATATGACAAAAATCACCTTTCAAAAACCCAATTTCGTAAATATCAACGAGGTCTATCTTCTACATTTGTGGGTTACGGTGGGCGGAAAAAAATTACATATCGGGTTAGTAGGCAATCCCAATAGCGGCAAGAGTTCGTTGTTTAACTGCCTGACCGGATTGAATCAAAAAGTTGGCAATTTTCCAGGGGTAACTGTTGAATTAAAAGTTGGTGATGCAAAAATTGATGATAGCCTGTGGGCTGAATTTATTGACCTGCCGGGAACTTATAGTCTTTATCCACGCAGGCATGATGAACAGTTAACGTACGATGTTTTATTAAATGAGGATCACGAAGAACATCCGGATATATTGGTTGTGATCGTTGATGCATCGAACCTCAAAAGAAATTTATTATTTGCTTCACAGATCATTGATCTGAAGACCCCCACTGTTATTGCA
>DATDCP010000155.1:0-2414 GCA_036524255.1 Chitinophagaceae bacterium | reverse complement strand
TTGGTGCTATTTTAATTTTTGGATGGTTAAAGAGCAGTACAAAAAAACCATCTGGAAAACCTACGCAAAACACAATAACATTAAAAGACACCATTCATTTCACCAATCAAATTCAGCCAATACTTGTAAAGAATTGCTCTCCCTGTCATTTCAACGGAGGTAAAATGTATGAAAGAATGCCCTTTGACAAAGACACAACTATTATTAAACATGAAGCCGGGATATTGAAACGAATTAAAGGAGAAGAAAATCTTTTGATCAAAAGTTTTATTCAGCAAAATAAAAAGGCTCATAAATAATGAGCCTTTAAATCAATATTGTAAAAAAATTACTTCAGTTTTCCCAATGCTTCTTTTATCCTAGCCATCGCTGTTTCGATCTTTCCCATACTATTTGCAAATGAAATGCGGATGCAATCAGGTTCGCCAAATGCACGGCCTGTTACCGTAGAAACATTTGCTGTGTTGAGTAAGTACATACAAAGATCATCAGCATCCCTGATCGTATTTTCTCCGTTAGATCTTCCGAAAAATTCTTTTACTACAGGGAAAATATAAAACGCACCATCAGGTTCAGCGCTGTGTGCGCCAGGGATCTCATTCAATAATTCAAGAATACGTTTGCGGCGACGAGTAAACTCTTTAGTCATTTCCATTGACGGCCGCAGATCAGTAGTTAACGCTGTAATAGCTGCACGTTGAGTTATTGCATTCGCACCACTGGTAAATTGTCCTTGAATTTTTTCACAACCTTTTGCAACGATCGGATTCGCTGCAATATAACCAAGACGATAACCAGTCATTGCAAATCCTTTACTCAATCCATTTATGATAACCACTCTATCTTTTACGTTTTCAAATTGTGCAATACTTTCATGATGTCCAACAAAATTTATGTATTCATATATTTCATCTGAAATAATTGAAATGCCAGGATGATTTTCCAGGACAGCAGCCAATTCTTTCAACTCTTCTTTTGAATATACTGAGCCACTTGGATTGCAGGGAGAAGAAAACAAAAGCACTCTTGATCTTTCTGTGATACTTTTTTCCAATTGTTGTGCTGTGATCTTATATTTATTTTCGATCGCAGATCTTACAATGACAGGAATACCTCCTGCAATTTTTACAAGTTCAGAATAAGTAACCCAAAATGGTGCAGGGATGATCACTTCATCGCCAACATCAACCAACGCAAGTATTGCATTAGCAAGACTTTGTTTTGCGCCAGTAGAAACAACAATATTTTCTGGTTTATAATCTAAATTATTGTCTCTTTTAAATTTCTGGGAAATTGCTTCACGCAGATCAGGATAACCAGCAACCGGTGGATAATGGCTCCAGTTATCATCAATTGCTTTTTTCGCAGCGTCTTTAATATGCTGCGGTGTATCAAAGTCGGGTTCACCCAAACTAAGATCAATAATATCAATACCTTTTGCCCTGAGTTCACGGCCGAGTTTGGCCATCTTTAATGTTTCTGGTTCGGCAAAACGATCTAATAAAGAGGATAGTTGCACGGGTTCTACAATTGCTTGCATTAATAGTTTATTTAAAAAACAAAAATACTTATTTATCGGACTAACACCTGTTTACTGCGTATAATTAAATCGAAATTTACTGAGGTCAGGAACTACTTTCTTTTTTCTTTTTAATTCTAGATCATAGATCACCTGCCCAAGATGTTTCATAAATGGGAAACCAACTTCATCATAATCATATTTATCATCATTGAAAATGCCATCACTGTTGCAATGAATGACGGCGCTCAACATAAATTCGACATTATTATTATAGTCGGCGAAATAAGCAGCATCAATCAAAAATCCATAAGCATCTCCCACTTTATTAAATATCCGAATGCCCTCTTTCATTGGCTTTTTTTCGGCTCCGTACATTAAAAATTTTACATAATTATCCGAGTAGTTTTCTTTGTCATAAAAAGGAAATTTAGATTCAAACGGGATCATTGACATATATTTTCTTAAAAACTCATGATCATCCTTTGTAAGATGAAATCGTTGCTTTTTTGGAACAGCTTCAGGAAACATTACACTCCGAACAATGTTGTGTAAAGTCTTTAATGAGATCCTGTTCTTTTTTGAGAAATCAAAAGACTCATTGATCAGCTGACCGCCGCGGTAAAAACCATTTCCCATTTTTGTGTTTCGTTCTGCATATAGAAGTTTGCTTGCTTCCAAATACTTTTCATAAATGAGTTTGCCGCTGGTGTCAAAAAATCTTATCGGATTTGTATGCCTGTTCTCATCTTCTGATAAACTAATATCGAGGCGATGAACAATTTGCGCTTCTTTATAACCCATTTTGTGCAACGTATTATTGATATATTCCTGGCCAAGAAATTCATACAGCCTGTTAAACGCATCATTATCGCTAACCAGTAAAATTTTCTTT
>DATDCP010000154.1:0-2023 GCA_036524255.1 Chitinophagaceae bacterium | reverse complement strand
TGAACGAGATCTCTCCTTTGCTTCGCAAAACGATCATTGCCAAAGAAGATAAATACTGCTATTATCACCCGGGAGTAAATCCAATTGCAGTTATCCGTGCAATGTTTAAGAATATTTTCAGAATGAAACGCACCAGCGGCGCCAGCACGATCACCATGCAGGTAGCAAGAGCATTAGAGCCCCGAAGAAGAAGTATCGGAAGTAAGATGATCGAAATGTTCAGGGCCTTTCAATTAGAATGGAAATACAGTAAGGATGAGATATTGCAGATGTATCTTAACCTTGTTCCTTATGGCGGTAACCTTGAAGGTGTAAAAGCTGCATCGATCTTATACTTTTCAAAAAATCCTGATCATCTTTCACTTGCTGAAATAACAGCGCTAAGCATCATACCCAACCGCCCTTCTTCATTAGTGATGGGAAAAAACAATGACCTTATCGTAGAGGAAAGAAATCGCTGGTTAAAAAAATTTGCCAGCGATAAAGTGTTTACTGAAAAAGAGATCGAAGATGCGTTGGCCGAGCCATTAGCTGCCACAAGAAACACCGTTCCACATTTTGCAAAACATCTTTCCAATAAATTATACAATAAAGGTGGCTATTATTATAAAACACATCTTGATCTGAATACACAATTAAAGACAGAGAAGATAGTAGAAGATTATATAAGGGCACAACGATTGCGCAGTATAAACAATGGTTCAGTTGTGATCATCGACAATAAAACACACAATGTGATCACTTATGTTGGCTCTGCAAATTTTAATGATACAACAGATGCCGGCCAGGTAAATGGCGCTGCCGCAACAAGACAACCGGGCAGTACGCTGAAACCACTATTGTTTGCCATGTGTATGGATGAGGGATTGCTCACTCCTAAAATGATGATGAATGATGTGGCTGTGAATTACAATGGCTATGCCCCTGAAAATTATGATCAGAAATATAATGGATATGTAACTACAGAATATGCATTAGAACACTCATTAAATATTCCTGCGGTAAAAAGTTTGAGGAATTTAGGAAAAGATAAGCTGGTGCAAAAACTTTCAGCCTGTGATTTTAAACAAATACAAAAAGACAGGAACAAGCTTGGATTATCAATGATACTTGGTGGATGCGGCACTACACTGGAAGAACTCACTGGCTTGTTTTCCGCCTTTGCGAATGATGGCGATTATATATCCCCCTCTTATTTTGACAAAGACACTCTACATAAAAAGATAAATGTAGTTAGTCCTGAGGCGGCCTTTATGATCAATGATATTCTATCGAAAGTGAATCGTCCTGATTTTCCGTTGAACTGGCAATCGACTGAGCGAATGCCAAAGATCGCCTGGAAAACCGGAACGAGTTATGGAAGAAGAGATGCATGGAGCATTGGCTATAATAAAAATTATACTGTTGGTGTTTGGGTTGGAAATTTTTCTGGTGTTGGTGTTCCTGATCTGAGTGGTTCAAACACTGCAACACCTTTACTATTTAAAATTTTTAATACGATCGATTACGACAGCGACCAGGAATGGTTCACACAACCAAAAGATTGTGACACGAGAATGGTTTGCTCCGAAACCGGAATGTTACCAGCCGATCATTGTAAGAACTTAGTAATGGATTATTACATACCCCTCATCTCATCTACTACGAAATGCAACAACATACAGGATGTGCTTGTATCCGCTGATGAAAAAATCTCCTACTGCAAGAATTGTGCACCCGAAGCCGGGTATAAAAAGAGAACATATAAAGTAACTGAACCTGAAATGCAGGCATGGTTTGAAGATCATAAGATCGCTTATCAAAAAATCCCGTCACACAATCCGGATGGTGAAACAATATTCAAAGGCAATGCGCCAACGATCACTTCGCCTTCAAATGGATCTGAATATTTAATGAGCAAAAAAAGTAAAGAGCCGTTGCAGCTTACCTGCAAAGCTGCCACTGATGTAAGCAAAGTATACTGGTATATTAATAATAAATTTTATAAGGCTTCAACACCGGGAGAAAAACAATTCTTTGTACC
>DATDCP010000153.1:0-35830 GCA_036524255.1 Chitinophagaceae bacterium | reverse complement strand
TGCAATACATTGCCATCAGGGTTTTTAATGAATGCATTCCATTTGACATCATCAAAGATCATCGTCTTTTCAAAAACATGTTTAGCATATTTTTTATAGGTCTGTTCGTCGTCTAATTTTCCCCAGGCTTGCACTTTTGTTCTATAAAAATCAATAGGGTGTTGTTGTTTATCAATATCCCTATAAAACATCATCGTAACATCAGCTAATATTTTTTCATCAGAGTCCTTGTTCTCATTTTTAAGAAATTCAGTTCTTGCTTTTCCTGCCTGGTCAAGCGCCTTCTTTATTTCCGCCGCTGTTTTTCCTTGTTGCACCAAGGCTGTTTCAATCTGTTGTAATGAAGCAACAAAAGCCATTAACGGTGAACCGAAGATCCCCTCATTCATATACATGCGGTGTTTAGCATAAGGCCTCCATTCGTCATAGGCTTTTCTCCAATCTTCAAAAATTGTGGAGTAGCCAGGTTTGCCTTTAGCCCAATTGATGAATATTTCTTCTGTCTTTTTCTTTTGACCAAACACATCGTACTTTAACAACTGTTTACTTTCTCCATCATAAAATTTCCAATAGTTTGCAATCATTGCATAGTCGGTTGCTAATTGCAATTTGATCTCCGGATCTTTTTTCATTTCTTCAAACATATATTTCAACCTCACATCACGCAGCTTTACCAAAGTTGGATTATCAATATCTGTTTTCAATTTTACGCCATAGGAAGTTTCATAGCGATTGGTGCTGCCTGGATAACCATAGATCATTGTGTAGTCGCCATCCTTATAACCCTTAAGCGATATTGGCAAAAACCATTTTGGGTTTAAAGGAATATTTTCTTCAGTGAATTCTGCTGGCTTGCTATCTTTACTCATATAAACACGAAAAACTGAAAAGTCACCCGTGTGACGCGGCCATTCCCAATTATCAGTATCACCACCAAACTTTCCTATACTTTCAGGCGGTGCGCCAACAAGGCGAACATCTTTATAGCGCTGGTAAACAAAAAGTAAATACTGATTGCCTTTGAAGAGACTGCTGATCCTTGCTTCAATAAATTGTGAAGCATCAGAAAATTTTGCATTCAGGTTATTGAGTGTTCTTGCTTGTCTTTGTATTCTTTCGGCGCCAGTTAATCCTTTTAATGAATCCATCACCATCTGCGTTACATCTTCAATTCGTAAAAGGAATTGAACTGATAAACCGGAAGGGATCTCATTAGCTCTAGCTTTTGCGTAAAAGCCATTAAGCAGATAATTGTGTTCAAGAGTACTGGCAGAAGTGATCGCATCATAGCCGCAGTGATGATTGGTAAAGATCAAACCTTCAGCGCTGACAACTTCCCCGGTGCACCCGCCACCGAAAATAACAATGGCATCTTTGAGCGAAGGTTTATTGAGGCTGTATAATTGTTCTTTTGATAGTTTTAATCCCCGCTTCACCATATCATTATACACCTGCTGGCCGAGTAGTAACGGCAACCACATGCCTTCGTCAGCCAGGGATCTTAAAAGGAAAGTGATAGAAAAGAGGAGGGTAAGTAAGAGCCTTTTCATGTTTTAAGTTTTATCAAATCAAACCCAAGTTAAAAAATACCTGTAACAAATGATGTGCCCGGATAAATCTTATTATTTTTATCAGGTAAACAATAAACAAAATGATAACAACCACCACTCCTAATATTGAAGGCAAAAACATAGAACAATACTATGGAGTAGTTTCTGCCGAAGTAATTATCGGCGCCAATTTTTTTAAGGATATTTTAGGAGGTCTTCGGGATTTTTTTGGGGGTCGTAGCGGCACTTATGAAAAAGTGCTTGATGAGGCCAAACAAAATGCAATGCAGGAGTTAATTCAGAAAGCACAGACTTTAGGAGCTAATGCTGTGGTGGGTATCGATCTCGATTTTGAAACCGTCGGCGCTAATGGAAGTATGCTAATGGTAGTTGCTACAGGAACTGCTGTCAGGATCAATTAATTTGATGTTTAAGGTTCGAAGTTTGAGGTTTGTGATCTTCATTATTCTTGTGTAAGACATTCGTATCACAGTTATCTCCATCACAACAGGGCATTGCATTTGTTTTGCAAACTGGACATTGATAATGGCCGTGTACATGTACCAATTCAACTTGTTGTCCGCAAAAAATACATTGATCCATTGTCTATTTGTTTGTATTTATTTTATTGATCATTTTCTTTAATTCTAAATTTCTATTCAGGCTTTTGTTCATCGAGTTTAAAAGAGAGTCGGACATTACCCAATTCATTGAATAATTAGGGTTATCTCCATCATCGTATAAATTAATTTTTCTGTATAGCGTATCGTTAGGGAAATGATATTTCATAAGATTCATTATCCTGTTATCATTTACCGTTGTCTGAGTTCCGTAAGCGCCAAGCAGTGTTTTTATTGGTGCTGCAAGATCATTGATCATCGGGTTTACTTTTTCCAATGGCATTCCTTCCGTCGGACTATTCGCAATATGAAGTATATAGATCTTCAGCTTTTCCTTGTGTTGTAAATAAAGACTATCACGCAAAAGAATATTCACCATTTCATTTACAACTCCTGAACCGGAATTATCAAAATAGGCGCCATCAACAAAATAATTTGCTTTGTCTTCTTTGCCGGCAGAATCAACCCTGCCTGCAGGACTTACATAAGGAAAGCTGGCGCCAAGCACAACTGCTGTGCTGAGCTTAATATCTTTTTTCTCATCAAGAAGATCTAAGAAGTCAAGACGCTGATTAAAACGCGGATCTGAAAAATCAATATTTGAAATAACTGCTGGCAACCCATCCTGCATGCGGGTGGTGTTTATACATAGAATGGGAAGAAAATAAGGTTGCTTTTTTTGTGTGATCAGTTCTGAGAATTTTGTGCTCATACTATCATATAACAAGCAGCTTTCCGGGGGACCTTGCTCCAATACACGGGCAAGCGCTGCGCCTCGATCATCAATAAATTGAAATGGAAAAATATGACGGAACACATCAGGCCCTAACATGCGGGCAAGCGTGAAGGTTAGAAAATCTGTTTTAAGATATTGTTGTACATCAGCAAGCTCATGTGTTATAGTGTCACTTATTTGTTTTGCTCTTAATAAATTAAAATAGGCAGCATTGCCAACACTTCCACCCGATGCACCGGAAAGGCAAAATAGATGCTTGTTGAATTCACCGCCTGTTTCTTCATTCATCTTTGCCATGACGGAGGCTACCCAATAGCCAGCCCGTGAAGCGCCACCATCTGATAAAACAAATATCAAAGGATATTCTTTTATGGTTGTATCTGCCAGCTCTGCTCTTCGGAGTGTTACCCAATTTTCAAAATATTCGTGTAAGGTTTGGCGATTACTATAAACGGCTGTCGTTTTTTTATCTGAAGTATGTACATCATGTGGTTCAAATACCAACCCTACTAAAAATGCAAAAAAGAAAACGATGATATGCAAATTGATACGATAAATAACTGAGATCAGTGCAACGCCATTTCCAAGGATCAGTAAAGTACCAAATGCAAAGAGTATAAATGATAGAGAGCCCGTATAGATGGAGAAACGAATTGAAAAAATTGCGGACAGGTAAAAGATAAGTCCAACGATCAGAACAGCGAGGAATACCCATGAGAAGGTTTTGTCTTCTTCATCAAATACAAATTTTCTTACTTTTTTGAAGAAATCATGATTGGCAAATTGCTCCGGATCCTTCTCAGGATATTTTACATAAATGGATTTTCTCCGGAATACAAGCAAGAGCACAAGCCCTGCCTGGAATGCAGCGAGAAGAACAATTAAGAAATTCGTTGATTGAAAGAACGGGAAGAAAATGATCAGCGATAAGGCGATAAAAAGAAAGGCGCTTACAATGATACACAAACGGTTTAAATAGATCTTTTTGCTTTTTAAACTGGTGAGTTTATCAGCAGCATCTGCCTGCTTGCACCAAAACCGGTAAAGCCTGAAGTAATAAAAAGAACTAAATACCAGCGCTAAAAAGAAAAGGCGATCATAATTGTTTTCAGGGTCGTATTCAAGCTTTACGAAGGCAAGAATGATAACAGTTAAACAGGAGAAGGAAAGAAACCTTGGCATCTGGATGAGAAAGCGTCCCCAGAAACGTTCTTCTTTATTGGGCTTTCTTGAAAGTGATGCATAAGTTATTTTTCCAATGATGCGACTTGTATACCAGGTGATGTATACCCAGAATATTGTTGCAATAACAAACATGTAAAAGATCCTTGGCTGTTCCAACGTTCTTTGCATGATATCTTTTCCCTGCGTCAGGTACCAGGTGGCAAACAATGCCAGTACCAAAAAAAGAATAGATGGAAAAAAAAGCCAGATAGCTTTTAGGAATGCCCGAAGGAACATTAAAAAATTTTCGAGAGGTCTTGTTCTTGCAAATATTTCTTTGAATAGTATTGGGTGGCGGTAGGGGTTGGCTCGCATGAAGAACTTTTTATAAAGATAGTGTCCTCTCTGCCAGTAGTCAATAGTTGTTTTGAGACTATTGATTCAAGGCTTTCCACAAAAGATCTTTCAATTGGATCAAGCCTTTTTGTGTAAAAGAAGAAATAAAAACATGCGGGATATTCTTTGGTAATTCTTTCTCGATCGCCGTCACCAGTTCTTCATCAAGCATTTCACTTTTACTGATGGCAACGATGAATTGCTTGTGTAACAATTCAGGATTATATTTTTCTAATTCACGTACTAAGATCTCGAATTCTTTTTTATGATCATTGCTATCGGCAGGAATTAAAAAAAGCAAAACAGGATTGCGTTCGATATGACGAAGAAAACGATGACCTAATCCTTTACCTTCTGCGGCGCCTTCAATGATACCCGGCAGATCTGCTACGCAAAAACTTTTTCCATCACGGTATTCAACAATCCCTAATTGAGGATTGATCGTAGTGAAAGCATAATCAGCGATCTTTGGTTTTGCTGCCGTGATCACGGAAAGCAATGTCGACTTACCTGCATTGGGAAAGCCAACCAATCCAACATCCGCCAATACTTTTAATTCAAGCACTTTCCATCCTTCTATGCCAGGTAAGCCGGGTTGTGCGTATTCCGGCGCCTGGTTTGTTGGTGTTGCAAAATTTGCATTGCCTAACCCACCTTTACCGCCCTTTATCCAGATCACTTCTTGCCCATCATCCATTATCTCAGCTTCCTGTTCTCCGGTTGCTTCGTCTTTTATAATGGTACCCAGCGGTACTTCGATATATATGTCCTTTCCATCGCGGCCACTCATATTGTTTTTCATGCCGCCTTCACCATCTTCTGCCAGCACATTTTTAAAATAGCGGAGATGAAGCAATGTCCAGAGGTTACGATTTCCTTTTAAAACGATGTGACCGCCTCTTCCGCCATTGCCGCCATCGGGTCCTGCAAGCGGATTGAATTTTGTACGGGCAAAATGTCTACTGCCGGCGCCGCCATGCCCGCTTCTGCAAAAGATCCTTATCTGGTCAACAAAGTTTGTTTTTTCCACTGTGAAAGTTGAGCGGCAAAAGTAATGGTTCTTTATTTGGTGATGGAGTTGGGTTGATTCGCATAAACTAGTTTAATTCAAAATCCTTTCCTTTTTATATCTGGCCTTGTAATCTAAAGGAGATAAGCCCGTTATTTTTTTAAAAACTTCTCTGAATGCTTTATCGTCTGAATAACCCACTTCATTCATAACTTCAAAAATGCTTTTTCTTCCTTTTTCCAAAGTGCTTTTTGCTACTTCTACTTTTACACGCTGCAGATATTCTACTGGTGTATTACCAGTAACTTTTATAAAACGCCTGTCAAAATTTCGTCTGCTGATCGCCAATTTTGAAGCCAGTTCCTCAAACGAAATTTTTTCTCCCAGGTTTTCTTCAATATAATTTTGTGCCTGGCAAACCAATTCATCACCATGATTCTTCTGTGCTTGGAAAATAAAAAATGGTGATTGCGAGTTTCTTTCGATATCAATTTGAAAAATTTTTGAACAGATAATAGCGGTCTGCCTGTCAAAATACTTTTCAACCAAAAAAAGTAGCAGGTTTAAAAAAGAATAGGCACCACCGTTGGTATAGATACCTGGTTCTACTGTTATCAGTTTATCAAGTTGAAGATTAATGTTTGGAAATAGTCTTCTAAAACCAGCAGCTGCATTCCAATGAGTAGAACAGGTCTTTCCTTCCAGCAAGCCAGTAGCAGCGAGTAAAAATGCACCCGTACAGATGCTCGCAATTTCAGTTCCATTTTTATATTGCTCACTGATCCAGTTAATAAGTTCTTTATTCTCCTTAATTGCATTATCATAATCATGACCAACTGATGGTATGATCAACAGGTTAGCTTTTTTTATCTCCTTAATATTTACAGGATGGATCGAAAAGAGACCGGCATCCAATTTTAGTTCCGATACATCGCTGGCTACACGAATCTCCATCATGGGTCTGTTTCCTATCTTTTGCCAATACTCATTTGCACGGGTAAGGATCTCAAGAGATCCGGTAATACTGCTTAGGATAACATTCCCTTTTGGAACGAGTATGATCACTTGCTTCATTTAAAATTTTAAACAAAGATACATAGTCACAATGTCCAAATCAACCCGTCAGAAAGTCTAAATAGCACCAGGTTGATACTAAATTAAGACAGTAAGTTTGCCTTGAGATATGATTGTTAACCATCCCGAAGGCTATCGGGACAAAATAAAAAAAATGAAGACAAAAGATTTTACAACAACAATACTGGTGGACAGAACACCGGAACAAGCATTCAATGCCATTAATAATGTTCGTGGATGGTGGTCCGAAGAAATTGATGGTGCTACGGACAAACTCAATAGTGTGTTTGATTATCACTATGAAGACGTTCACCGTTGCAAAATAAAAATAATAGAACTGGTAACTAACAAAAAAACGGTTTGGTCAGTGCTGGAAAATTATTTTAAGTTCACGAAAGACAAAAGCGAATGGATAGGCACAAAAATTATTTTCGAAATCTCTGAAAAGGATGATAAAACGGAGATACGTTTTACCCACGAGGGCCTGGTTCCTGAATATGAATGTTTCGAAATCTGCCGGGATGCGTGGAGCACTTACATACAGAATAGTTTGCGTAGTTTGATCACTACAGGAAAAGGCCAGCCGAATGCCAAGGGTAAACCAGGAACTGAAAATGAAAAGAAGCTTACGCAAAAAAATTGAGGTGCGAATAGCGGAGCCTGATCGTAATTTCTAATAGCTTAAGCAACCTGGTAAATACAGGAAGGGCCAGCCTACTCCAAAAGAGAAGTGATCTGATCTCAATATATTTTTAAAATTTATTAAAGCAAGAATGATGATAACAACTAACAGCAAAGAAGTAAACGCAAACGAAATAATGATCAAAATGGTTCTGGACAGATGGTATGCACTCATAAAAAATTTTGACACTGTGCTTGGCTCCATCACCGATGAACAATTGCAAAAAGAAGTTTCTCTTGGTAAGAACAGGGGGATATATTTATTAGGGCATCTTACCGCGGTGCATGATGATATGTTGCCACTCTTAAATTTCGGCGAGAGGTTATATCCATCATTATCTGAACCCTTTATTAAATCTCCGGATAAAACAATAAGTGAGCTTCCTTCTGCGAAAGAATTAAGAGCAAAATGGAGTAAAGTAAATGAGGTACTGGCTGAAAAATTTGGCACTTTAAAACCGGGTGAATGGTTTCAAAAACATAACTCAGTTTCAGCAGAAGATTTTATTAAGGAACCGCATCGTAATAGGTTAAACGTCATCCTAACGAGGATAAGTCATCTCTCGTACCATCTTGGACAATTTATATTGCTCAAATAAGGACCGTGCCGGGATCTGCCTGGATCATTTCCGATGTTTTGTAAAAAAGTTTATAGCGAAGATCCCGTGCGGACCGAAAGCATTTTATTTAGCCCTTCCTTCTCAAATAAAATACGGCCCAGTTTTAAGTCTGACCAGCCATTTTTTAATTTGTAAGTAAACGCCGGGGTATTACCAGTTAGTTCGCATTCAATAAAGCAGGTGGATACTTTATTGGTTTTAATTTCTTCCATGTCTTTCAACTGGTGCAGGTGGGTTGAAATTAGAAATAATGAATTAGGGAAATTGACAAGTCCTTTTATAGTTGTACTGCTTATCTCCAGTGCATCTTCAATATTCGTTCCCCTGAATAATTCATCAAAAACTGCAAAGCATTTTGTGTTGCCTGCGGCTTCTTCGAGTACATTTTTTAACGTGACTATTTCTGACATAAAATGGCTGTAACCACTTACAATACTATCGGTAAGGTTAATGGCCACAGAAATTGAAGTGAAAAAAGGAATGGTAGCTTTCGAAGCCGGCACAGCAAGACCTGTATGTCCAAGATAAACACATAAGCTGACAGCTTTTAGCAATGTGGATTTACCGGACATATTAGGGCCGGTTAAAAGAATAACATTTTTGCTGACAGTAAGATCATTTTTTACAGGAGTTTTTAAAAGCGGGTGATAAAACTTTTCCAGTGAAAAAGTTGTATCATCAAATGACGGAAAAGTATAGCCATGCCTGGTTATACCAGTACTTATAGAAAGATAAGCTTCAAATAAAAACCAGCGTTTCCAGAAAGATGCTGCCTCGCCATTAGTTATTTTTTTAGTAATGATCTTCATCAGTTCAACCATATGCCTGATCCTGAATTTTTTTTTCTCGAAGGCCGATTCGTAACGATCCAGGTCAAAATCTGCAAAAAAACTCCTGAGGTGCTCCAGCTCAGTTGCATATTCCGCGGGAAAAAGTTTTGTATCGATCTTGTTTAAATAAGTGAAATATATTTTATGAAAAAGGCGAACAAGCAGTATAAGCTTTCCTTTTTTTTGACTCCGTTCCTTTTCTGAAAACATAAACTTCCACTTCATTTTTCTGGCTGAAAAAGATCCGGCGTAAAATGTTTCAAGAAAAGTATATATATCTGATAGGTCAAACCGTGAAAAAGAATATTCTTTTAATAGTTCCTGGTTAGCAAGAAAACCTTTTAATACCTGCTGCCTGTATAATATTGCTGACAGTGGGCCCGGTGGTTCTGTTAGTATATCACATACTGCTTGTCCTGAAAAATTATTAAACGTGAAATCAAACAATGGACGGATCTCATCTTCTATATGGAGGTCAACAGTATTTATCATTTGAACATGCTTGATTTTATTAAGTTCGCTGTCTGCTCTGCCTGAATCTTTTTGTTAATTTGTAAAAAAGTTTATGGGCAAGACCAGTGCGAACGGAAATTTTCTTAACCTTTTACCCCGCAGACCACACAACGTAAATATTATATTTTATTCTTAGCTTAGGAATGCTTTGCAAAGAATATCTTGATAAATATTTTGATTTTAAGTGAACAAAAAAGATAAAAAAAAGGAAAAAGAAAAATTCATCTTTGATAAATTTAAGGAACTCTACACGGAATTCCCTCCTGGCACTTACAATCATATTGATAGCCCAGATTTTATTTTAACTACTTCCCCTGAGCAAACAATCGGAATTGAAATAACAGAAGCTTTTTATGATCAATCTCAAATGCAAAAAAGCGAATATCAAATAAGGTTTAACCAAGATGTATTAGAAAAGCTAGGGCAATTACTACCTTATAGATTTTATTTTTCTATTCATCTTGATCAAAAGCCACAAATTAATCAATCGAATTACAAACAGGTCATAGATGAAACCGTTGAAATATGTTTTAATGAATTTTTTGATCTGGAAAATTTACAAAAAGGTACAATAAATGATTTCGGTCATGATATAACCACCTATCCCTTAGAAACTCAAAGTATAATTATTGCCAAGGGTTATAGAAATCTGCCAAAAGGTGTCCGTCGGATTCGAATAACGAGGTATGATGTATTGAATAAATCTTCTCACGGACATATAAAAGGCGGGGCAGTCCCAAATTTTGAACAAGAACATTTAGATAGGATATTGAAGGATAAAAATAAGTCTATTACGAAATACAAAAAGTGTGATTCGCAATGGTTGCTTATTGCTGAAGGAGGGGACTTTTATAGTCATTTCGACAACATTAATATTGAAGAGATTCCCAATACTGAATTTGACAAGGTTTTTATGATAAGAACCTTTCCACCGATGGTTATTGTATTAAAAAGTTGATTGATTCCTCCCAGAGAAAAATAGTCACATACTAAGTCACCTCTTTATGAGGACGGGGCATAAAAAAACGCCGGCCTTACGGGGTCGGCGCTGTAACGCAGTAAATTAAAATCTACTGCACCACTAACTTTTGGCTATGAACAGATTCTTTGTTACTACTTGATACTTTAATAAGATATACGCCTCTCGCCATTGATGATTTTATTGAAAAAGTTTCTACCTGGTCTTCTGATTGTACGTTCACTGCTCGTTGTACCACTATTTGCCCTATTGCATTTGTCATTTCAATATTATAGTTACCTGTGGGTATTTTTCCAAACTGCAAAGTGAATTGATCATTCGCAGGGTTTGGATATATCTGAATTTTGCTTGCAGCAATAATATTATCCGGAATCTTGCGTGTTACAATTTCTGACTGTGTTTTATTCTTTGGTTTTGTTTGTAGATAATTACTATTGGCAAGATCAGAACTACGGAAAATACCGGCTTTTGATTCGTATTGAGTAGCACTCCAATCTTTTGGGTCAACAAGAAAATAAGCATTGCCGTTTACAGCACTGCTTACCAAAACTTTTCCTTCAGTTGTAACCACTGCACCGTTTGTAGTGAAATCCTGTGGCAATCCTTTAATATAGCCCAACAGTGTCGCAGCTTTTGTTTCCACATCTATTTTATAAACACTGTTGCGGGCGGAAAGAATATAAAGCTTGCCTTCATTATCGGCGATCATATCTCCGCCCCAGCTGCTACAACGATTGTGAATAGAAACGCCACCATTGGAAGGATCATCCACCAAAGAACCCAACTGAGTTATTTCTAATTTTTTTCCAGTTGTAAAACGAATAAATGTATTGGCATCATTTGAAACAGCATAACCAGTTCCATCAGGATTGATCACCATACGGGTAATGACTTTTCCTTCATCATTATGCATGCTGCCCAATTTGGTAAACGATTGATCAGTTACATAAAATACTTTCATTGTTTTCAGATCAACATATCTTAACTGGTCAATGAACATTGGTGTGAAATAAAGACGATTATTTTTTTTATCATAAGCCATTGCTGCTACACCGGTGCTGAAAGGAATCTGCATTTGATCTCCAAACTGTACACCTGGCAATGCTTTCCATGCTTTTTTTGTGGTCACATCATAAGCTGCTACCGAAACATCCGAACCATTTAATAACACAGTAGTGAATTCACCGGTTTTGAGATCGAGTTTGCGCAATGCGTTCCAACCACTACCAGTTGCTTGCAGATCAGTTATTGCAAATGCAAACCGATCGTTTTGAGCATAGATAAATGAAGAAACACTTAGAGTACCAAGAAGAAGGGCCGAAGAAAGTAGATTTTTTCTCATACACAAGGTTTTGATTTGGTAGAAAGGAAAATTAAGTTACGAAGATTCCCTGTGAATCCGAAGAAAATTTTTTTGATGGAACATCAGTTATCAAGAGGGCTATAATTTTTTACCTGTATTGGTAAATCTACTTAAGAACTTGCTGCTCTCACATTTAACTATAAGAATCCTCTCTTAATCAAATACATTCTGTTTATCAACAAAATATTTACTGGCAACCTTTAATTTCTTGTTTACGATTTGCTTTTATAATTGAAAAGCCAATCCTTTTTACAGCCTTCAACATGAATGATACTGATCCGTACTTCATTTTAAGCCTCACCGGAAAACTATAACATAGACATCGCATAATTTATTTGGAATCAACATTGTTCTTTTTCAATTTATTAAAAACATTGTCATGAAAACAACAATATTTACCAGCAAGTATTTTTTACACATGCTAACGGCAATTCTATTTTTCCAGTTATCAATTATTTTTCAAAGTTGTAAGAAATCAGTTGAGCCATCAGCGAGTGAAGAGGTAGCAACTAAGAGAAAACCTCAGAATCCACCGCCGCCGCCGCCTCCGTTTTATTTCACAAATTGTAACCAAAATCCTCAGTACTCCGCAACACTTACAAAAGGGGTGGCTGCGAATGTTCCGATTACAAAAAATTATGTAAACAGTCCGGGTGGCAGTTATCCAGCTTTTACAAGTGCTACCGTGAATGGGATTACGATCTCTGCGCCGGCCGGAACATTTAATGTAGGCAGTGGGTCAATTATATTCACTGCAACCGGCACACCGATCAGTACGGGGTCTTTTTATGTTTGGATCGGCGTTGGTAATATTCAACAATGTATGATGTTCATTATGGTTGTCAATCCACCAGCTTCCGGACCAACTGTCGATCCGGGTCTTACAGAAGGATCAACAGGGGTTATTAATTTTATCTATAGGGGACAGTCAGTAGCTTATACAACAGTGAGAGCCGGTGATGGCAAGATCTGGTTACAACAAAACCTGGGTTCGCCGCAAGTAGCGATGGCCGTCTGGGACGAGGCATCCTATGGGGATTATTTTCAATGGGGACGCTGGGATGATGGCCACCAGGTTCGCAACAGCCCAACCATTACAGGAGGATCTTCGTTGCTAAATCCTTCTAACATTCCTTCAGGGAATCCAAATATGATTGTAGGACAAACTGCAGGTACCATGTGGTGGGGTACAGGTGGTTTATCCACTGATACGTGGAGTGGGTCTTCAGTGACGTCTACCAACGGAAAAGATCCCTGTGTTGCGTTGGGTGCCGGATGGCGATCACCCACTGCAGCAGATTGGCAGAATTTGAAAAATTATGACGATCTCGACGGCGCGTTGGCTGCCTACATGTCCAACCTGAAGCTTCCTGCGGGTGGGTATAGAAGTGGAAATGGCGGATTTGTTTACTCGGGTGGCGAAAGTTATTACTGGTCAGCTACTGCCTCTGGTAGTAATGCCATCGGTTTATTCATTAGTGATAACACGTACCTGGCAACGCTTCAGGCTTCATACCGCGGGGAAGGATTTAATTGCCGTTGTGTGAAGGATTGACAATTGAATTATTTATATGCCATGAAAGAGTGGAATATAAAGGCCGACGAAAGTTGGCCTTTTATTTTTTCCGCGGTTGATAAGTTTTATTTTGAATTGATAGGTTAGCAGGAACTTTTCTTAATGGCTCACATTCTTTCCAGCTCTCAAACATTTCTTTGGGTAAAGACTGGTAAAGTTTTGTTCCTTCCGTTTTCCATGTGATCATTTCATCGTTGACTTGCTTAATTATTTTTCCGGGATTGCCAGCAACTAAACTTCTCGCTGGAATTTTTTCATCTTGTTTTATAAATGTCAATGCACCAACGATACATTCATCACCGAGTTCAACATTGTCCATAATGACAGCGTTCATTCCTACTAAACAATTTTTGCCGATCGTTGCTCCGTGAATGATAGCTCCATGACCAATATGGGCACCTTGTTTTAACAATACGGTTACTCCGGGAAACATGTGAATGATGCAATTTTCCTGCACGTTACATCCGTCTTCAATAATTATTTGACCCCAATCACCACGAAGAGCGGCTCCGGGACCGATATAACAATCTTTTCCAATGATTACATTTCCTGTTACTGCAGCAAGAGGATGAATAAATGATGATTCGTGAATAACAGGTTTGTAGTTATTGAACTCGTAGATCATTTTATAAGGTATATAAGGTATAAAAGTATATAAGGTATATATAGTTTCATATTTTATTAGCGTCTCTTTGACCACGTAAATAAGTAATGTATCCGTTTAACAACCTTTCAATTTCTTTTGCTTTTGTTTTGTAGTAAGTCAGCGTTTCTTCAGAAATATATTTTTCATCAAAGGCATCAATCAAGTGATTAACTGTTTCTGACAATGAGCCTCTTGCCTGGATACAAAAATGAAGTTGGTCGGGGAAAGTAAATCTTCCGTGACCTTCCGATAGTAAGGCATTAATTGATCTTGAACTTCGTATGATTTGGTCTGTTAATTTGAATTTTTCATCGGATGGCCATTTTCTTGCTTCTTTAGAAATTTCATTTTTAAACTCACGAGCCTTTTTCCAAAGTTCCAGATTTTCAAAACCGAATTTTACTTCTTCCATAACCATAGATTATAGTAGCGTAAATGAGACCTTATATACTTTATAAACCTTCCTTACCAATCAATTTTTTATCAGTCCTAAAACACAAGCCCTTGAACAGAGCAACATCCTGATCATTTTGATTTCTAATTGCTATATGATAAAGACCTGTTGATCTGCCATTATGAATTTCGATAGCTTCAGCGATTAATGTATCCCCAATGTGAATGGGTTTAATAAAATTGATCGATGTGTCCAATGCAACAGATAGATTATTTCTATTATTACAAGCAAAGGCAAATGCACTATCACCAAGTGAAAATGGGATGCCGCCATGAACAATTCCAAATCCATTCACCATTTCTTTTCTTACTGTCATTTTTATTTTGCTATAACCCTCTTTTATTTCCAATACTTCTATTCCCAGCCATTGACTGAAAGAATCATTTTCCATCATGTGATCAACAACTTCCTTATGAATCGTAGGCATAATGATAATATTTATTCTCCTGTAAACTTTGGAATTCTTTTTTCCAGGAAAGCGTTTACTCCTTCCTGAAAATCTTTTGTACTTGCGGCTCTTTGCTGGTAAATATCTTCATCCTGCAATTGTTCTTCCAATGTCGCTTTAACCGAATTACCAAGCAATTGTTTTGTATGAGCCAAACCTTTTGTAGGCAGCTGAGATAAATAAGAAGCGATACTCATCGAGTTTTCAACAAAAGTTTCATCGGGGAAAATTTTATAGATCATCCCGATCCGCTCTGCTTCTTCTGCTGCTACTTTTTCGCCAAGCATCATTAATGCACTTGCTTTTTGCCAACCGATCAATCTTGGTAAAAAAAATGTACCACTGCTATCGGGTATCAAACCAATTTTCGAAAATGCCTGTATAAATGACGCTGATCTTGATGCAACGACGATATCACAACACAAGGCAATGTTTGCGCCTGCTCCGGCAGCTACACCATTCACTGCCGCCACTACAGGTTTTTCTAATCTTCTTATTCTTGAAATGATCGGGTTATAATGCTCCGAAAGAATTTTTCCCATGCCCGGCCCATTCGGATCAACAACTTCTGAGAGATCTTGTCCTGCAGAAAAACCTTTGCCGGTACCAGTGATATAAACACATCTTACTTCTTTGTTTTTGCATTCATCCAGCTTTTCCTGCATCAGCAAAGCCATTTCACGATTGAATGAATTCAATTTATCCGGACGATTCAATGTGATAATGCCAACGGAACTTTTTATTTCAAAAAGAATAGAGCTCATTAAATATATTTTGTTTTACCCGGCACAGCAATTGGATAATATCCATCAGCATCAGGCACTATCGGTGGCATTGCATTCCAGGCAAATTCTTTTGGCATTATATCTATTCCAGAGTTTATCAATTTGTCCCAATACAAGACCTGGCCGGAATAAGTTGCCATCCTTCCAAAAATAGCAGTCATTGTACTTTTTGCTCCGTTCTCTGCATCTGCAAATTTGTATTCGCCTTTTGCAATAGCAGCAAATAATTCGTCGTGTTCTGATTGATATGGATCGTTTTCATTTTTTTTGTCAAACTGGAATATCACTTTATCGCTATTGTCTTTTATATGTGCAGCACCACAGAAAATTTTTCCTTTTGTACCGATCAATAGTTCATCTACTTTACTCATGGTTCCCGGAATGTGGCGACACTGACTATTTAATATTGAACCGTCTGCATAGTGAAACTCTACATAATGATGATCAAAAATTTCACCATGGTCTTTTCCTTTTCTTACCTGTCTTCCTCCCATGCCCTGTGCTTTTACCGGGTAGCTTCCTTTGAACCAGTTCACTACATCAATATTATGTATATGCTGCTCCACAATATGATCGCCACAAAGCCAGTTGAAGTAATACCAGTTGCGCATTTGGTATTCCATTTCTGTTTGACCTTCTTTTCTTGGATTCACCCAAACTCCATCATTATTCCACCATGCTTGTGCTGATGTGATATCACCGATCAACTCTTTTTTTGCATACAGCTCACGATATGAATTCTGATAATGACGCTGCAATCCAACAACCACATTTAATTTTTTTTGTTTTGCGATCTCAGCCGCATCCAGCACTCTTTTTATTCCAGCCGGATCAGTGGCAACAGGTTTCTCCATAAAAATTTGTTTGCCCTGGCTCACGGCTTCTTCAAAATGAATAGGGCGAAAACCCGGTGGTGTTGTTAAGATCACAACATCAGCATGAGCCATTGCTTTTTTATAGCCATCAAAGCCAACATACTTTCTTTCTTCGGGAACATCGATCTTGTTTTTAATACTTGTTTTTCCTTCTGCCGCATCAACGGTTAATTCTTTATAAGAACTATCAATCCTGTCACGGAAAGCATCTGCCATCGCAACGATCTTTACATTTTGTTTTGTAGAACATGCCTGCATAGCTGCGCCGGTGCCACGGCCACCGCAACCGATCAATGCAACTTTGATCGTATCCTCAGCCCCACTGAAAAAATTTGCTTTTGATAACAATGGTGTTGCCATTATTCCTCCCGTGATCATTGCAGAAGTTTTTACAAAATCGCGGCGGGAGTTCTTCTTTTCTGTATTCATAAAAAAGTGTTTTTTTAATTTGAGAGATATAAGGTAAAGAATTTTTCAATTTCATCCGCTGTTGGTTGCTTTAAAGGCCTGACTAACCTAAAACCAGCGAAAGGGGCATCCGTCAGCCACCACTTGCTTTTTGGTATTTGCGGGTCACGTTTATTCCATTCAGGTAACCATTTTGTCCGGTTGGCACAACGCAATTCAGCTGCTTCGTCAACGTAAGAACCGCCTTTTAAAAGTCGAGGATGACGACCTGTGGGTTTTAATTCAGGATCAGCATTCACCCCTTTCATTTTGCTAAAGTAATTTTCGTCATACTGGTCCATTACCCATTCACTAACATTTCCTAACATATCATATAAACCAAAAGCATTTGGTTGCAATTGCCCAACCTTATGATATGCAGCATTACTGTTTTTTTTATACCATGCATATTTTTCCAGATCGCTTTCATTGCCACCAAAAGACCAGACGGTTAAAGAACCTGCACGGCATGCATATTCCCATTCTGCTTCAGTTGGCAGGCGATAAAAGATCCCGGTTTTATTATATAGCCACCTGCAATACATCACTCCGGTTCTTTGCTGCATGCTGTTTACCGGAAAGCCGCCATCACGACCCATATCCCAACTAAGATCGATGTATTGAGGGCTTGGTCTTGTTATGGCATCTGCTCCTAAATTCTGGCTGGTATTGGCATCCTTAAAAAAAATATCAAACTCATCATGTGTCACTTCATAAATTCCCATCCAAAATGGAGAAATGGAGAAAGTTTTTTGCGGGCCTTCATCTGCGTCTCTTCCTTTTTCATTTTCCGGGCTGCCCATTGTAAAACTTCCTCCTTTGATGGGAACCATTTTAAATTTTAATGATGAACCTGGAATGGATTGTTCGTAGGATTTGAAGGAAGTATCTGTTTGCGATGATACCTTTTGCTGTGCTAGTATATAAAGTATAAAAAGTATAAATAGTTTCCTCTTCATATGGGCTGACAAGTTAACAAAGTTCAGGGTTGTTTCTTTTGAAAATACTTGTCGAAACTTTTTGATTTATAAATGGTGATCTTTTCATCTTTCAATGTTGCGATCAATATCCCCGCATGTTCTTTTTTAGCTAATGCCAGTGCTTTTTTTATGGGCAGAATACTACAGGCAGTTGCGAGCCAATCAGCATCGGCACCATATTTTGTAATTACAGTTACATTTCGTTGCGAAGTAACTCCATAGCCTGTTTTGGGATTTATGATGTGAGAATATTTTTTACCATTGTGAATTGTGTAGCGGTAAACATCTCCTGAAGTAGAGACGGCGAAATTTTTTAGCTCCAGTTTTTTATCCCAGATCTCATTTTCATTTTCCGGCAGATTGATACCAATCGTCCATCCATCTTTTCCAGGAGGCGCATCAGCCATTACGATATCGCCACTTGCATCAACTAATGCAGTATTGATGTTTTTCGTCTTTAAAAAATCGAGTACTCGTTGTGCAGCATACCCGGGCACGATGCCACCGAAGTCGAAGCGAATCCCCGGTTTTTTAAATGAAATTATTTTTGAACTTTCATTGATAATAAGATTTTTGAAACCAGTTAGATCTTTTGCTGCTTTTATTTCTGTTTCTGATGGGAACCTGGTTTCTTTTTTTGCTTTTCTCCATAACTGTGTTAATGTGCCGATGGTGATGTCAAATGTTTTACCTGATCTTTCCCATGCATCTTTTGACCTTATGATCATTGAAAATAATTCATCTGAGACTTTTTTATCAGTTTGATTTGTTTGTAAAGCAAGTTTGCCGACTTCACTTTCAGAACTATAATCACTGAAAATAGTATTGAGAGAATCAACAATTAAAAAACATTTTTTTGCCAGCGACACAGCTTCAGAAGAATCTGTATGATAAAAAATTATATTGAACGACGAACCCATCTTATTCTCTGAAAATTCAAATCTTTTCAGTTGAGCTGAAAGAGTGAATGGGAATAACAAAAGAAAAATCAATCGCAACATGAACGGGATGTCTTACATTTAAGTTCTCAAGATAAAAGTTTATGGAACGCAGAAAATTTATTCGCAATAGTTTTTTAACCGGTGCAGCTGGTATCACCGTTGGTCAATCGTTTGCAGGAAATAAAAATGGAATTTCTTTAACAGAAAACAAACCATTTAATCTCGATTATGCTTTCCACGATGGCATGTTTAAGAATAATGCCGGAGAAGATTTTCTTGAACAGATTAAATGGGCCTACGACCAGGGATTTCGCAGCATTGAAGACAATGGAATGATGGGCCGCACAGTAGAACAACAAAAAAAGATTGGTGACCTTTTGGCAAAACTTGGAATGAGAATGGGAGTTTTTGTCATTACTTCAGATAGCTGGCATTGGAAAACATCCTTGACTTCAGGAAAGCAGGAGTGGATCGATAAGATGATGAAGGACTGTAAGGAAGCAATTGAAGTTGCAAAACGATGCAATGCAAAATGGATGACGGTTGTTCCGGGCAATTATGAAAGAAGCCTGTCACATGATATGCAAACAGCCAATGTTATTATGGCTTTAAGAAAAGGCGCTGAGATATTAGCACCACATAATTTAGTAATGGTATTAGAATCATTAAGTGATAACCCTGATCTTTTTTTGCGTGACACAAACCAGGCTTACATGATATGTAAAGCAGTGAACAGTTCTGCTTGTAAATTTTTATTTGATATGTATCATATGCAACGTAATGAAGGAAACATTATTGCAAACATTGATAAAGTATGGGATGAAACGCCTTATTTCCAGATCGGAGATAATCCAGGAAGAAAAGAACCCGGTACTGGTGAAATGAATTATAGAAATATTTTTAAGCACATTGCGAATAAAGGATATAAGGGTGTACTTGGTATGGAACATGGTAATTTCAAACCGGGCAAAGAAGGAGAAATGGAATTGATAAAGGCTTATAGAGACGCAGATAGTTTTAAATAAACTAATGACATTTGAAGTAATCAAATGGTTCTTTACAATCATCACATTGGTATAAAGCTTTGCAAGCCGTAGAACCAAATTCGCTGATGCGATGTGTATGATAGGAGTTACAGTGGGGACATTGCACTGCTTCTGCAGCTGCAAATAATTTCTGATCACAAAATTGTTGTTTAGGATTTGGAGGAGCGATTCCGTATTCTCTTAATTTTCTTTTTCCTTCCTCACTCATCCACTCTGTTGACCATGCAGGAGATAAAACTTGAGTAACCTTTACTCTTTTAAAACCCAATGTGGCTAATTGAATTTTTATAGTAGCAGTGATCATGTCCATCGCAGGACAACCAGTGTAAGTTGGAGTAATGATAACTTCTAATTCTCCATCATTCATCCTGGCATCTCTTACAATGCCAAGATCGATGATCGACAATACAGGTACTTCCGGATCGTTGATCTCTTCCAGGTAAGAATAAATGGCTTCTTTATTTATTGTATGTACTGTCATATTACCACTCACAACCGGGGTAAGTCCTTTGCATGAATTGTAATTCAGCAAGAATATTACCGAGATGTTCTGTATGTTTTCCTTCTTTACCTCCTGTTTGCATTAATGTTTTTCCAGTAATAGTCAATGTTGCTTCAGAAAAAATTTCTTTTACTTTATTCATCCATGGCTCTTTTAGCCTTGGGATGTTAACACCACTTCCATCACTCGCAGCTAGTAGTTCATAGTTCGTAGCTGAAAATAATTCATCTATATATTGCCACAGCTCATCAATCGCTTTGAGCATCCGGTTATGACTTTCTTCGGTTCCATCGCCAAGTCTTATTACCCATTCACTGCTCCAGCGAAGATGATAAGTAACTTCTTTCAAAGATTTTTCTGCAATAGCGGCAAGTTGTTCATCCTTGCTATTTTGCATTTGTTGAAATAATAGATATTGATATTGACTAAAGAAAAATTGGCTAAGAATTGTTTGTGCCCAATCACCCTTTGGTTGTTCAACAAGCAAACAGTTTTTAAAATCTCTTTCTTTTCTTAAATAGGCTAATGAGTCTTCTGTAGCATCATTGCCAATCAAAGTTGCAGCATATTGATAGAAATTTCTTGCTTGACCGATCAGGTCAAGTGAAATATTAGTGATGGCAATATCTTGTTCAAGCACAGGTCCATGACCGCACCACTCTGCGTTTCTTTGTCCCAGAATAAGAGAGTTGTCTGCCAGATGTAATGTATAGTCAATTAATACTTGTTTCATTTCTTTCTCCCCTTTAGGGATTGGGGTTTTACATTTGATTCACTTCGTCAGGCAGATCATAAAAAGTGGGATGACGGTAAATTTTATCTACGGCAGGCTCAAATAATTCTCCTGCTTCTTCAGGATTGGATGCATGAATATATTTTGATTCAACCACCCAGATACTTACTCCTTCCATTCTTCTTGTATAAACATCTCTTGCATTTTCAATTGCCATTTGTGCGTCCGTTGCATGCAGGCTGCCGACATGTTTGTGATCGAGACCTTGTTTGCTCCTGATAAAAACTTCCCAGAGCGGCCAATCACTCTTCGATTCACTGGAAACAATATTCCCTCCAGCTTTATCTTCAGGAATATCTCCATAGTAGAACTTTTTTAAATAATTTTTCATTATTAATTTTTAATTCTTAATTCTTAATTAAGCAGCCTGTGGTTTGGATTTTCTTTTTTCAGAAAAAGCCGCTGCTGCTTCTCTCACCCACTCACCTTCATCCCAGGCTTTTCTTCGTGCATCCAATCTTTCTTTATTGCAAGGCCCGTTTCCTTTTACTACATTCCAAAATTCATCCCAGTTTATTTCGCCAAAATCATAATGCATTTTTTCTTCATTCCATTTTAATTTATCATCTGGAATTTTCATTCCTAAAACTTTTACCTGCTCCGCACACATGTCAACAAAATTTTGTCGAAGCTCATCATTCGTTTTTCTTTTTATTTTCCATTTCATGCTTTGCTCACTGTTGGTGCTTTCACTATCATGCGGGCCAAACATCATCAGCGATGGCCACCACCAACGATTGATCGCATCCTGGCACATCGCTTTTTGTTCATTAGTTCCTTTGCTTAATACCAATAAGATCTCAAAACCCTGCCGCTGATGAAAACTTTCTTCTTTACAAATTCTTACCATGGCTCTTGCATAAGGCCCATAAGAAGTTCTTGTCAGCATTACCTGGTTCATGATCGCTGCGCCATCAACCAGCCAACCAATAGCGCCGATATCAGCCCATGTTAGTGTTGGATAATTAAAAATGGAAGAATATTTTGCTTTACCACTGTGCAGATCATTGATCGTTTCTTCTCTTGTAATTCCCAACGTTTCGCAGGCACTATATAAATACAAGCCATGACCAGCCTCGTCCTGGACTTTTGCTATCAGTATCGATTTTCTCTTTAATGAGGGGGCTCTTGAGATCCAGGCACCTTCTGGTAACATGCCTACTATTTCGCTATGAGCATGCTGACTTACCTGGCGGATATTTGTTTTCCGATAAGCATCCGGCATCCAATCCTTAGGCTCGATCTTTACCTCGGTTTCTATTTTTTGCTGAAAAATTTTTTCAAGATCATGCATCTGCTTTCCCTGAATTTAGAATGCAAATCTAACGAAAACCAACGGGTGTTAGTTTATGATTATAATATCAGTCAGTAACTCTCTATGCCTGCCCCAAAAAGAAAGAAGAAGAAAGCCAGTGCAAAAGAAAACGTGGATATAATTACAAAATAATCTTAGTCAAGAAATTCATAAATAGTAAACCTTCTTCCGAAAATAGTATGGTTTTTGATGTTATACCATCTCGTCAACTTACTAATCGAGCATGCAAGAACTGCACACATTGGATAATACCCAGCTAATTGATTTATTAGCACAATGCACTTCTGATTATACAAAGATGATTTCTGAAAACATGATGGGAGATGATTACGAAAAATGTAAGCTGACAATAAAAGCAATTCAAACAGAGATTGATGTAAGAAAAACCAATGGAGGGAATGCTTCGGCTGAAAAAAGTATGACTACACCTCCGGATTTTTCATGATTATAGTATATAGACTCTGATTAGTAGCAAACAACCCCCACCTATGTTGGGGGTTTTGTTATCCTTGTCTCAAGTTGTATATAGTTGCGATGAGTATGGTCATTTTATATCGAAATCAACAACCACCTTTTCAGTTTTAGGATGACTTTGACAAGTAAGTATAAATCCTTGGTCCACTTCTTCATGTTCCAATCCCCAATGAACATCCATTTCCACTTCGCCTTCCAATAATTTTGCTTTGCAAGTACAACACATACCTCCTTTACAAGCAAAAGGAAGATCAGCTCCTTCTTTTAATGCGGCATCCAGAATTGTTGTATCGCTATTCAATGAGAGATCAAAATCAAAACTTCTTCCATCAACTTTCACAGTTATCCGGGATGCCGGTCCGGATTCGATTTCAGATTTCAGGTTTCGGATTTCGGATTTTTTTTGACCTGACGTAGTAAATAGTTCAAAATGGATCTTCTTCCCGGGTATTTCTTTTTGTTCTAAAAAATTTTTTACACAAAAGATCATTTCTTCAGGGCCGCAAATAAATATTTCATCCATTTTTTTATAATCGATCAGCTTTTCTAATTCGGAAAGTTTGCCAATGTCAATCCTTCCAAAGTTGATCGGGGTTTCCGTTCTTTCACGACTAAGAACATTTATGAAGTTAAAACGATCAATGAATTTATTTTTTAAACCTTCCAATTCCTCAAAGAAAATAATTGAGCTGCGGCTGCGATTCCCATATACTAAAGTGAATGTGCTTTGCAGTTCTGTTCTTAAAGTTGTTTTAATAATTGATATAACTGGAGTAATGCCGCTGCCCGCTGCAAATGCGAGATAACTTTTTTTATTGGTTGGATTTAGCTCAGTATAAAATTTTCCAACCGGCTCCATCACATCCAACTCGTCTCCCTCTTTTAAATTTTCATTTGCAAAAGAAGAAAACAAACCGCCCTCGACTTTTTTAATGGCAACCTTCCATTTTTTATCAAGTGGTGAACTACACAGTGAATATGTTCTTCTTACTTCTTCGCCAGCAAGGTTGGTTCGCATGGTGAGGCTTTGCCCTTGCTTAAATTGAAAAGAGTTTGATAACGATTCCGGGATCTCAAATTCCACCGAGACACACTGATCTGTTTCCTTATTAATTTTTTTTATTCGGAGCGGATAAAAATGAATGGACATATTCTATTTTCTCAATCCATCTACCATTATTAAAACCATATTGTCTTCCAGGTCTTTTGCGCTGATCTTGGCGGTGGAGCGATGCCAGCTTTCAATACCATTTACTGAATGAAGCATTATAAGTACAGCCGTAGGCGCATCGATTCTTTTGATCTCATTTTTTGAAATACCTTCTTCAATGATAGCAGCAAAACGTTTGCGATAGCTGCGGCGTTGGTTATGAAAATTAGAAAGGTAAGGCTCGTCAAGATGTTTCCATTCACGATCACAAACGATCACCTCTTCAAATGTTTCGATCATTTGCTTGATATGAAAACGAAGAAGTGTGTCAATTTTTTTGATCGTGCCCTGGTTGCCGGATTCCAGTTCATCCATAAAAATGGTAAAACGGTTGGCAACATCAAAACAAATACTTTCCAGCATTTCATTCTTGGAACGAATGTGATTGTACAAGCTGGCTGCTTCGATGCCAACTGTTTCAGCAAGATCACGCATTGAGGTGGCTGCAAATCCTTTTTCGCGGAACATTTGTGCCGCTTTTTTCAGAATGAATTCTTTTTTAGAAGCTTTTTTCCTGGTTGCTTTCATAATAAATCAAAGATAAGTTCTATTAACAAATGTAAGTTGAAAATGTAAACTTAAAAACCTGTAGGTTTGCGGCCGTAAAAGAAAGCAGTCACTGAAGCCATGGTGGTCAAATTAGATAAACCGTGGTAGTAATATTTTGACTTTAATGACTCTTTTGACTAAATCTAAAATCCGCAATCGTAAATCTAAAATTATATTTGAATGTCTCTTATCGTAGTTGGCTCAATGGCCTTTGATGCAATAGAAACTCCCTTTGGTAAAAGCGATAAAATAATTGGCGGGGCTGCCACTTATATAGCATGGAGTGCTTCCAATTTTACACGACCGGTTCAACAGATCTCCGTAGTGGGCGGTGATTTTCCTAAAGAAGAATTGAAAATTTTAGAGGCACGGGGGGTAATGATGGATGGTGTTCAGATCAAAGAAAATGAAAAATCTTTTTTCTGGAGCGGCCGTTATCATCTTGACATGAATACCCGAGATACATTAGAAACACAATTAAATGTGCTTGGTACTTTCAAACCTGTAGTACCGGATAGTTACCAGGATTGTGAGTTTCTTATGCTTGGAAATCTTGCTCCGATAGTTCAGTTGTCTGTGATCAATCAATTAAAGAATAAGCCTAAATTGGTAGTGCTCGATACCATGAATTTTTGGATGGATTCAGCAATGTCTGATCTTGAAAAAGTTTTAAGAAAAGTTGATGTGTTGTTGGTGAATGATGCGGAAGCAAGACAACTGAGTAGTCAATATTCATTGGTGAGTGCGGCAAAGGCAATTATGGAAATGGGACCCAAATATCTTATTATAAAAAAGGGCGAACATGGCGCTTTATTGTTTTATAATGACCAGGTATTTTTTGCGCCGGCACTTCCACTTGAAGTAGTATTTGATCCAACAGGGGCCGGCGATACTTTTGCGGGTGGTTTTATTGGCCATATTGCCCGTACAAAAGATATCAGTTTTGAAAATATGAAATCGGCGATCATTGTAGGAAGCGCAATGGCAAGTTTCTGTGTTGAAAAATTCGGAGTAACAAGATTGAAAGAATTAAAAAGAGAAGATATCGATCATCGGATCCAGCAATTTAAAGATCTGACAAAGTTTGAGATCAATCTCGATAATAATTGGGATTGAGGAAATTGAACTGAAAGTCTTTGCGAAGGCTTCCTTTTTTGGTGAAACGATAATAGTTAATTGAGTTGACGTGCCAGTACTACGACATTTTTAAAGATCTCTTTTTTACCCCCGAGGTTAAAAATTTCAGAAAATAAAATATAGGTGCCTATAGGCAACTTTATTTTTTTATCATCGAGGCCATCCCATACCCAATATCCCTGCAAACCAAGTGTCGCATTTTTTATAAGATTACGAACCGGTCTTCCATTAGCATCATAAATAGTAAGATTCGCGACATAACCTGGCTCTGTGGTTTTGTATTGAATAGTAGCAATATCATCACGGCCATCATTATCAGGAGAAAAAACTTTTGGTGTTACTTCAATTGCGGCATTTATACTTTGTAATAATTTATACTGTGAGTTTTTATACGTTGGAGTTCCATATCCGGCAGTTGACGCTGCCGAATGCCAGTTAGTAGCCTCTTGAGAAATTCCATCGGGATCAATTCTTTCTAATGATACACCATCCGGATTAGCGATCAAAGCAAATTGCCAATCATCTTTGTATTTTACTTCATCAACAACTGCGCCCTGCAGATTTAGCAGGATCACATCACCCTGATCATCCGGGAATGAAGGCATCCCGGAAATAACAAAAACTGCATCAGGATTTTGTACCATGTAATTCAATGGAAGGTTAACTGCATCTTCTGTTACAACAATATAGTCACCAGGAAAAATATAGTAAGGTATTGTTGATATAAGTTTTGCCGAACTAATAGTACCACTGCTGTTTCTGTTTGCTACAAAAAGTTTATTTGCATCAAAGATCTTATTGCTGCGATTATAGAACTCTATATAGTCACTTGCCCCGCTTTTGGGATTAAATAAAATTTCATTGATCACCATTTCCATTGCTGCTGCATCAACAGGCAAACCGATCTTTACTTTGTTTTTTGAGCCAATGGAATTGTTCTTACAATCAGTTACGTTATTTACTGTGATATTATAAATAATATTTGCCTGCATCGAAGTTGTCAATCTTAATTGAACTTTATCGAATAGCGGAGAAATTGATGTTGCAGATTGAATGCTCAAGCCAGCATCAATAGAATAATTAGCGACGGTAGCTCCTTTCAAACTATCAACAGGTTCATCAAATACAATAACAATATTCAAATTATCGATTGTGTAAGCATTTTTTATTGATGGTATTGATTGATCATTATTAACAGCGTCAACAGAATTTTTTATACCGGGACTTCCACCTCTTGCATCTGTACTTGCTTTCCAATTGTTAATGCCAGTGCATGGATTTTTTGTATCGATCATTTCCAGCGTCCATCCTCCATCACTCTTCACGGCATTTTGATACCATGACAAAGAGTAACTAACTGCATGAATAGTTAAGCCGGTGTTGCTTTTCAAATAAAGTTGATCTCCTTCATTGTCAAGTGATGGAAAACTGGTAACAGAGATCGTTCTTCCGTAAGCTTGCATAGCTGTAACTGCGCTGCCTGTGCAAACGATCACAAAACTATCTGGTTGCAAAATAAAATTGGGCATCGGTCCGCTTTGCCCTGTTGCATCACCAATTCGCCAGTTTTGGAGATTGATCGGGGTTGCTGAAATATTCTTTAATTCGATCCATTCGTTTGATGGTAAACCAATTTGTGGTGTTTGATCAGCCATTATTTCGTCAATCACAACATCATATCGGTTCTGGCCCAACAGAAATAAAGGAGACAGAAGCATAACAAGGAATAATACTCTCAAAAGCATCTTTCAAATTAATAAATCCCTCTCAAATAAACGTTAGTAGCATAATTAAATTCGTTTAATATTTGGGATGAAAAGTTTGCAAACCTATCTTTGCGGCTCAGTATGACAAATAAGAAACATACAAAACGCACAAAGAAACATTCCTGAAGGGAGGTTTATAGCGTTATGTATGTGATCATATAAAAGCTTGAAGCCTTCCAAACGGAAGGCTTTATTTTTTAATTAATAAATAAAAAGTTAGTAAAATGAAAGTTGCAGTAGTTGGGGCCACAGGCTTGGTTGGCACTAAAATGTTACAAATTCTTGCAGAGAGAAATTTTCCGGTAACTGAATTAATTCCAGTTGCATCAGAAAGAAGTGTTGGTAAAGAAGTGGAATTTAAAGGAAAGAAGTATAAAGTAGTTAGCATGACTGATGGAATTGCCGCCAAACCAGCTGTTGCTATTTTTTCTGCAGGCGGAAGTACTTCATTGGAATGGGCGCCAAAATTTGCTGAAGCGGGCATAACTGTTATTGATAACTCAAGCGCCTGGAGAATGGATCCAACAAAACCACTGATAGTTCCTGAGATTAATGCCGATATTTTGACAAAGAATGATAAGATCATTGCGAATCCAAATTGTTCCACCATCCAGATGGTTGTAGCATTGAATCCTTTGCATAAAAAATATAAAGCAAACAGGATCGTTGTAAGCACTTATCAAAGCGTAACCGGCACCGGCAAAAAGGCTGTTGACCAAATGATGGGTGAAAGAAATAAAGCAGTAAAAGGCTTGAATGGCGAATACGAAATGGCATATAAATATCCAATTGATCTGAATGTAATTCCACAGATCGATGTTTTCCTGGATAACGGATATACCAAAGAAGAAATGAAAATGGTGAATGAAACAAAAAAGATAATGCGGGATGATTCAATTCGTGTGACGGCAACTACAGTACGTATTCCTGTAATGGGCGGACATAGTGAAGCAGTGAATGTAGAATTTGAAAATGATTATGATCTTAATGAAATAAAAGCATTGTTACGATCTGCTCCGGGAGTTGTATTGGTAGACGATCCTTCAACACAACAATATCCTATGCCGATGGATGCACATGAAAAAGATGAGGTGTTTGTGGGAAGATTGAGAAGAGATGAAACGCAACCAAAAACGTTAAACATGTGGGTGGTTTCAGATAATCTTAGAAAAGGTGCTGCGACTAATGCTGTGCAGATTGCAGAATATTTACTGCAGAAAGGATTATTATAAAAAAGTAAAGCCCCGGTAAAACGGGGCTTTTAAATTATCTTTTTTTTCTTCTTTCTTTATACGGAAAATTCTCGCCAAAATCATCCGTGATCCATTCAACGATCACATTGGCAGGTGTATCATAATCAGTTGATCGTTTATAATTATCGTTCCATAATGTTTGGTTATCGCTAAGTAAATTACAGGTGGCATAAATATCATAAGTTTTACCAACTGAACTCGGAACAGGTACTTTTGAACCAATACCAGTTTTATATATAACTTGTTTTGCTACACCAACTCCATAAGAAGCTTCATCACTCATGTAGCGTTGTTTACGAATATTCATCCTGATAACTGAATTAACTCCTAATAATTTTGCTAATTCATTATCATCTTTATTCCAGCTATCACGAACTGAAATACTATTTTTCTCAAGTATTTTGAGAGTAGTGTTTATATCCTGGAAGTTTACAGTAGTAATATATTTCTTTGTATTTGCATGGTTCAAAATGCTGTTCATTAACGCATATTGAAAATCGATGCTTTCTCTTTCTTCTGCTTTTGCAATATCGTCAGGTGATAAGTTTTTTGGTAGCTTACCAGTGAAAGTTACTTCAGCAGGAAGAATGGCCACTACTTTGTGGTTCTCTGTTTTTTCTTCAAAATTACTTGCTGTGTAATTCTTATTGCTACAGGAAAACAAGAAAAGAATGAAAATGGCAATAAAGCCTGAGAGTAGATTTTTTTTCATAACGGGTAGGTTTTAGATACAATATACTACAACGATAATGCCCGTCTAAGTAGTATCGCAACCGTTTAACTTTTCTCTTTGTTGAGTAAAAGTTAACGGGAAAAAGTCCGAAGTAGAATTACCTTGTAAATCGATAGACCCTGACATAATCAATTTGCATCGCGGCAGGAAAGATAGAATCATCAACACCCTGCAAGCCACCCCAGTTGCCACCAACTGCGATATTTAATAATAAATGAAAGCGTTGATCAAACGGCCAGTGATCTGACCCGGTAGCGGGATTAGAGAATTCGAATATTTTTTCATTGTTAATATATCCACGAATGCCATAGGGAGCCCAGTCAATTCGGTAAAGATGAAACGCATCAAACGCTGTATTTACAATTGTGTTTGATGATTTTTGAGTTCCTAGCGTATGATTATACGCCTTTGTATGTATAGTAATATGCACTTTGTTGGGATCGTAACCGACATGTTCCATTATATCTATTTCTCCACTGTTTGGCCAACCACCATATACCCAATCAGTTGGCAGCATCCAGATCGCAGGCCAGGTGCCTCTGCCTCTTGGGAGTATTGCTTTTACTTCAATTCTACCAAATATCCAATCTCCTTTATTTTTCGAAATCATTCTTGCTGATGTGTAGTTTTTACCACTGTAAAATTCTTTTCTTGCTTCGATCTTTAAAAAACCACCGCTAACAGACGTGTTTAGCCCATTGGTATAATATTGTAATTCATTATTGCCCCATCCTGTTCCTCCTATATCATATCCCCATTTGGTTGCATCAGGAGCTCCGTCCGTATTAAATTCATCGCTCCAGAAAGGATTGCTTTCAAATTTCCACTCAAAAGTTGCTGGTGTCGAAGTAATGCCATTACCATCAGGATTATATTCTTTTTTGCATGAAAAAAGAGAAACAATCATCAATAGATATAGAATATAATGGGTTTGCTTTTTCACACTTCGAAATTAATCGATATAATTTTTGCAAACAATAATCAATATCTCCAGCTTGTAAGATCTGCACCTTGCGGTGCCCTGCCTTTCATTTCTTCTACCCATTTAGGGATAAACATTTGATGATAGCGAAGCCGGCTTATATAATTTGGTTGTGAATGATCACCATTCCAACAATGTTCGGCCCTGTCTCCATAATCAACTTCACAATTACATTTTGGGTTTTCTAATTTCTTTATCATTTCTTCAGCAGTGTACACAGCATTATTTAAATAATAATTATCCATATCTCCTACATAAATATGAATTTTGCCGGCAAGTTTGTTCCCGATCTTTGACCAATCTCGTTGAATAATATGAACAAGGTCATAATTTTCTTTCCAATATGCTGCGACTTGCTTATTTATTTTGCCATTGTATTTATCAAAAATTCTTTCAGGATAACCACCTTTTCCTACGGGAGAATAAACAGCTTCCCAAATATCCCATTGATCCCCGCTACGGCTTTTTGTACCTATTGCCAACTCACGATGATTCATATCTTTTATCATCGTATTTAAATGACCCAAATAATTTCTATGACCGGGCCTGGCAACTTTTCTAAATGGCCCTTCCTTGTAATAAGCATTTGAATCTTTATACAGATCGATCGTTGTATAATGTCGAAAGTCGATAGGATCAGGACAAGCTGAGTAACAACCATTGTATTGATCAGGATAAAAAACCTGGGCAGCTAATACTTCCCATCCACCTGTGCTGCCACCATACATAAATCTTGCCCAGCCCTGCCCAATACCACGAAACCGTTTTTCAATTTCAGGTATTAGTTCGTAAGTAATGGCATCACCATAAGGACCAAGATTTGCTGAGTTTACTGCATAAGAATCATCATAATAAGGATTGGCATGTTGTATTTCTATTGCGATCACTCTTGGAAAATTTGGACCGGTCCATAGCTTATAAAAATTATAGGCTTCCTGTTGAACAATTTTATTATAGCCAATCAAATTATTAAATCTTGCACTCGTATCAGGTTTCAAATTTTCATCAGGAGGAGTTGTTCTCCACCCACCGAAATCACCTGGAAAATGTCCATGATAAATTGCCAAAGGATACTTTACATCGGGATGAGTATCCCAACCTTCGGGTAATAAAATATGTGCACCGAGAAACATAGGCCTTCCCCAAAACTCTGTGAGCAGTTTGCTTTGAATTTTTATATGCTTGATATATTTCGTGTCTCCAGGTTCTTTTATTGGAGGAATTATTTTAGTCAGAGATACATTGTGAAGGGTCCTTGCTTTAGGATTGAATGTGATTTTCGTTGGAACAGAATAAAAATTTCCCGGCGCTGAATTCCAATGTTGTCCTTCGCCCCTGTCCATTGGCAGTTTCACAACATGCCCATCTTTACGGTGAAATGTTTCATAAATATGGAAAACAGCTTGTATGTTGTATTCACCGGCTGGAATATCAGAAATTTTTTCAATAGGATAACCAAAAGCATTGACAGAGATCATCCTTGTTGTGCCAGGTTGCCAACCATCAACATCAACACCGAAAATTTGCTGCGTAGTTGGTGCATCATTTATTTGATTACGAGGTTCAACAGAAAAATTTTTAGAAAACATCAAAAGCAATCTTCCATCAACTGGTTTCTTGCTAATTGTATCCGGAAGTTTGATAGAAATATTTTGAGAAAAAGAAATGACCGTAAAGAAAAAAGCAGTAGCGATAAAAATAATCTTTTTCATTAGTAAAAATTTAACTGAGTGATTCATTGATAAATTCAATTAGTGGCTGCAGCGCTTCAAATGCCGTGGTTGTTTTTTTGATAAGGTCCTTTGAAGTAAGGTCCGAATCTTTTAAAGATGTCATGGAAACAAAACTTTTCATTTTTAAATATTCAGCTGCCGGATTGGTGGGCTCATAACCTTTCGGCACCCGGCTAAGAACATATTCTGCATCATGTGAAAGCTCTTTGTAAACAGCTTTGAATTTTTTTGAAGTAATGATCTTTTTAAATGCGGCAAGATTGTAATCGATCTCTTGCCTCACTTTACTTAATTCAGGAGGCATCGGCATCCATAAACCCCCGCCAACAAAGCATTGTCCGGGCTCACAATGAAAATAGTATCCTGCAAACACAGATTTTTTTCCTCCACGGTTTATATAGGCACCTATATTTGTTTTGTAAGGAGATTTATCTTTTGAAAAACGTACATCACGGTTGATGCGGAACATACAATCTTTCGCCACAATAGATTTTATGGTAGGATCGCTTTTGCTGTGTTTATCAATGACGGTTTGAATAAAGGCCGTAAAATCGATCTTTGCTACTTCATATTCTTTTCTATGTGTGTCAAACCACGGCTTGTTATTATTCTTTTTTAGATCTTTCAGAAATTTTAGAGTAGAAGCCTGAAGCATAGACTAAATTAAAATGATTAAAAAGTTTTGATAAAATAAATTTAACGAAGCTATCCGTAATAGTTCATCATTTTTTCAAAATCGTTCCTGTACCGCTTTTCTACCATTTTCAATTAAGATGGTAACCTCTTCTTTTGATAATTTTCTAACCTTCGGTAAAACATTCCCATCACTGATAGAAACAGTTCTTTGCCAATCTGTACTAGTTAATCGTTGCCTGTTCAAGTTCTCAATAACTATACTATAAAAAGCACCAAAGTATTGTTTCAAATCGTCAATTGGCATTTCAGCCAAAGTTCTATCTCCTTTGTCATTTTCTATTTGTGAAGCATGATCGATTCTGAAACCGATCGTATATAGATCTGGTTGTTGCTTATCAAAAATGTGGATCGGAAAATTTTCCAGTATGCCACCATCCACCATCATATCTAATTCCTGTTTTTGCTTTGGACGATAAAAAGTTTTCCCGGAGCTGTCAATAAAGACAGGTTCGAAATAGAGAGGTATGCTTGTAGAAATTCTTACAGCATCCTTGATCTTCATTTTCGGATAAGATTCATATGAAAAGACAACCGCTTTCTGTTTATTAAGAGATGTTCCTGTTATATACAGATCTTTGAAACCTTTCTGGTGAAGCTCTTCAAAAGTAATGTTCTCATTTCCCGTTTTTTCTTTTATCATCTTTTCAAGCCAGTTCTCAAATTTTTTTCCTTTATACCACCCAAAATATTTTTTCAACCTGTTGATACCACCAATAAAGAAAAAACCTCCGTCATTGAATTTTTTAAAATTTGTTTTTGAAATAATGTTTTCAATTTCTTTTCCTGAATAGCCAAGCGAAATAGTGAGTGCGACAATTGCTCCCGAAGAAGTTCCGCCTACACGTTCGATAGCATCCATCATTTTTTTTGATTCCATTCCCTGTACAGCTCCACAAAAAGCGATACCTCTTATACCGGCGCCTTCAAACACAAGATTCTTAATTGCGGGTGGCGCTTGAGCATGCATTAACTGAAATGCGAGTACGGGAAAAAGTAACAAGCTCTTTTTCATAAAAAACAGTCTATGATTAATTGATTATAATTGAGATCACCAAAGAGATGATAATTTCTAATTCAGCATTTTTAAAAACTCTGCTTCAGATATTATTTTAACGCTGTTGATCTTTTTTGCTTTTTCTAATTTACTTCCGGCCTCTTCACCTACAACGAGGTAATTTAACTTACTGCTTACACCACCAAGAATTGTTCCACCATTTGCCTCTACCATTGCTTCTGCATCACTTCTTTTTAATGTTGGCAATGTGCCTGTAAATAGAAATGATTGCCCTGTAAGATTCCCTCCTGAGGCATGTTCTTTCTTTTCATTTTTTAATTTCAATCCCAACTTTTCTAATTGCTGTAGCATTTTAATGTTATCCTTATTGCGGAAGAAATGATAAATGCTGCCCCCAACCTTTGGCCCTATGTCTTCAAGATTTTGAAGATCTTCCAACGAATAATTTTGAAAATCGAGTAAATGATTTACCGAACGAGCCAAGGTCTTTGCAGTCGTTTCTCCAACAAAACGAATACCTAGCGCATAAAGAAGTCTGTGCAATGGTTGATTCTTGGAATTACTGATCGCTGTTTGCAAATTGGTAATTGACTTTTCACCAAAGCCTTCCAGCTCAGAAATTTTTTTATAATCTAGTTCGTAAATACCGGGAACATCAGGTAGCAATCCAAGATCATAGAACTTCCGAACATTGGCATCTCCGAATCCTCGGATATCCATTGCATCTTTACTTGTAAAATGAATGATTCGTTCAACAACCTGTGCAGGACATTCAATATTTACACAGCGCCAAACTGCTTCGCCTTCTTCTTTAAATAATTTGCTTTTGCATACAGGGCATTGATCAGGAAAATGAATTTTCTTTTCCTTGCCGTTTCTTACTTCTGGCAATGATTTTACAATTTGAGGAATAACATCACCGGCTCTTTCAATTAAAACCGAATCTCCAATCCGCAGATCTTTTTCTTTGATATAATCCTCATTATGAATAGAAATACTACTAACAGTAACACCACCAATACCGACAGGTTCCAGTTTTGCAACAGGTGTTACAGCACCAGTTCGTCCAACCTGGAATTCTATTCCAATTAATTTAGTAGTTGCCTGTCTCGCTTTGAATTTACAGGCAATGGCCCAACGCGGATGATGTGATGTCATTCCTAATTTATCCTGCAAGGCAACATCGTTTACTTTAATTACCATTCCGTCAATTTCATAAGGAAGATCATCACGCATCTCTTCAAATTCGTTGCAATATTTTATAACTGCCTCGATTCCTTTCAACACTTTTTTTTCTTTTTGCGGACTGCGAAAGCCAAGCTCCCAAAGTATTTCAAGCGAGCCGGAATGCTGATCAAGTTCTTTAGCTGCTTTTTTACCACGAAGGGTTGTAAAATAGCTGATGTTATAAACGAATGCTTCCAGGCTTCTCTTTCCAACTTCTTTTGGATCTTTTATTCGCAATGTTCCTGCAGATGCATTTCTTGGGTTTGCCAGCGGAGGCAATCCTTGTTCCATCAACTGTTCATTATACTTTTTAAAATTATTTTTATTGATAAGTACTTCTCCTCTTATTTCCACTTGTTGCAATCCATACTCAGAAAATTTAGCAGAAAGAGGAATACTTTTAATTTGTTTGATGTTAGTTGTGATCTCATCTCCTTCAACGCCATCGCCACGGGTTGCTCCGCGAACTAAAAGATCATTTTCATAAATAAGAGAAATGCTTGCGCCATCGAATTTTGGTTCTACACAATATTCAATTTTATTTTTACCGGTTAACTCTCTTGCCTTTCTGTCAAAGTCAACCAGGTCATCAGTATTGTAAGAGTTACTCAATGAAAGCATCGGTACCAAATGCTGAACTGTTGGAAAATCTTTTGTAAGACCTTTTGCTACTCTTTGTGTTGGTGAATCTGCAGTTATAAGTTTTGGGTTT
>DATDCP010000152.1:0-36734 GCA_036524255.1 Chitinophagaceae bacterium | reverse complement strand
AGCTGTTATCCTCTTTTACGTTTCCCCACCATACATTCAGCATCGAGGGTCTTTCTTTCTTTGGACCCACACCATCTTTCCAATGATAAGTATCAGCAAAACATCCACCCGGCCAGCGAAGCACAGGCACTTTTAATTTTTTTAAGGCATCGATCACATCTAAGCGAACGCCGTCTTTATGAGGAATAGTTTTATTGCTATCGCCAATATAAAATCCACCATAGATACAGTGGCCTAAATGTTCCGCGAAATGTCCATAAATATTTTTATTGATAATATCTTTTCCTTTGTCTGCATTCAACACGATCGTGTTTTGTGCAGAAATGATTTTTACGCTTAGCAAACTGACTAGAACAAATATTTTTTTCATATGAATTTTATATTATTGTAATTATTGAATTTACGACATTGCTTGTTGTTTTATTTTTTATTCCCGGTTGACCACCACCAACGCTTATTAAGATTTTTCCGGCTGGTTGATAGGTTGATCCAGTTTCATTTATTAATGACAATTGTTCTGGCGTTAACTCAAAGTTTATCATCTTGCTTTCGCCTTTATTTAATGTAATTCTCTGAAAACCTTTTAATCCCTGGATCGGCGTTTTCGCTGTAAGATTTTGATGTTGTAAGTACAATTGCACTACTTCGTCACCATCCTTTTTCCCGGTATTGGTCACCCTAACACTAACTGTGATGTTCTTTCCCTTTGCAATGGTTGCAGGAATTTTTAATTGATCGTATTTAAACGTCGTATAGCTTAAGCCATACCCAAAAGGATACAGCGCTTCCCCCTTGAAATAACGATAAGTCCTGTTGCTCATAGAGTAGTCGCTAAAGCCGGGCAGATCGTTGTCACTCTTATAAAAAGTAACCGGTAATCTTCCCGCGGGATTATGATCGCCGAACAAAACATCCGCAATTGCAGTGCCAGCACTTTGCCCGCCATACCATGCATTGATGATCGCAGGAATATTTTCATTCTCCCATGGAATAGCGATGGCACTTCCGGTCATCATTACAAATACAACAGGTTTGCCGGTCGACTTCAATGCTTTCATCGCATCAGTTTGTATTTGGGGTAAAAGAATTGAAGTCCTATCGCCGCCTTTAAAACCAGGAAAATCAACTCTCATTTCTTCTCCCTCCAGTTGCGGGGAAATTCCGCCTACATAAATAATTGCATCTGCATCTTTGATCCGGTTCAGAAATGCATTCATATTGAACCGTTCAAAATTTCCAGCCCTCAACCTTACATTTGCCTTGCCTTCTCCCTGCCAGTATTCCACTACAATTTTATATTGTTGGCCACTTGTAATTTTCTGCCGGTATGTTCTTGCTCCCCAACGGTTGCGCAACCATGAATTATAGATCTCTTTATCATTGATAAAAAATTTATACCCATCGTCGCCTTCTATTTCAAAAGTTATCTCTCCATCTTTATCTGACGAGTAATAGGTGGTATAACGAGCTGAAAAATTATTGGCCCTGATATCACCAACTACTGCCTGCCCTTCCTGCCAGAAATGATCAAGATCGCTTTCTGTTTGTACGATCGGTTCACCTTTTAGCTCCGTGTTATTATAATATTCAGCCCTGAAACCAGGTGTGCCTTCTCCAATTGCATATTGCCTGCTTATATCTGCATAAGCCAATAAAGTGTCATTGGTGAAATTCAATGCCTTTTCATATACCACATCCACATCTTTTCCGAGCTTATCTTTTATTCCTTTTAATGCAGTAACAATTTCCGATGGCACTCCATTGTAATTTCCAAGAACCGCAATAGTGTTATCAGCGTTTGGACCTACCACAGCTATCTTTTTTATTTTTTTACTCAGCGGTAACAAGTTCTTGTCATTCTTTAACAATACAATTGATTGCTGCGCCATTTTTAAAGCAAGAGCTTTATGTTCCGGTGCCTCCAAAGCAGATGCTGGTGTTTGTGCATATTTTACCATTGAGACCGGATCGAACATACCAAGACGATAACGGATCATAAATAATCTTCTTAATGAAACATCAAGCTGTTCTTCTTTTATCAACCCGTTTTTCACTCCATTATATAATGTATAATAAACGGAAGTACCACATTCAAGATCGGTACCATGAACAACAGCATCCACTGCAGCTGTTACTGAATCCTTGTGTGTTTTATGGTATTTAAAAAAGTCATCGATGGCCCAGCAGTCACTGGTAACATAGCCGGTAAAATTCCATTGCTTGCGCAAAATATCATTCATTAAAAGATCATTTGCACAACAGGGTTGAGTATTCACGGCATTATAGGCGCACATCACGCCGGCAACATTTGCATTTACGACCAACTCTTTGAATGCTGGCAGATATGTATCCCACAGATCATAAGTAGTAGGATTAAAATTATCAACATGTCGTGATGGCTCCGGACCACTGTGCACAGCAAAGTGTTTAGCACATGCTGCTGCTTTCAGATATTTTGGATCATCACCCTGCAAGCCACGAACGAATGCACGGGCCATCATTGCTGTTAAGAAAGGATCTTCGCCATACGTTTCCTGGCCACGTCCCCAGCGAGGATCACGAAAGATGTTGATGTTCGGTGTCCAGTATGTCAATCCTAAATATCTTTCTTTTGTTCTTCCTAATTCAATTGCTCTATTATATACCGCTCTTCCTTCAAGTGCTGAATAATCAGCCATGCGAAATAATGAAGTAGAATCCCATGTCGCAGCCATACCGATCGCCTGAGGATATGATGTTACTTTAAACGGTGTTCTTGCCACACCATGCAATGTCTCATTCCACCAATCGTATGCAAGAATGCCCAATCGTGGTATTGCTGGTGTTGCGTTGAGCATTTGTTTTACTTTTTCTTCCAGTGTCAAACGGCTTACAACATCATTTACTCTTTGCTCCATGGGCAAAGAAGGATCCCACATCGGAAATGATTTGTAATCTTGTGCAGATCCACCAAAAGAAATAAACAATAGAACAGAAAAAAGAATTTGCCTCATAAAAATTTATTTATTCTTATAAACATCGTCATCATTTTTACATTCGAACCAATCAAAGGTGGCCTTATTATTTGAAGGTTTGCCGTTTGAGGTTGCATACATGGTATATAAACAACCAACAAATCCACCGGCACCTTTTGTACTCAGGTATTTTCCATCAACATTATCCATCAACAACTGCCACTTATCTTTTTTATCAGCATAATAAAAAGCGTACTTACTATTCTTTGCTTCTGCTTTTAATTGCACCCCGTTTTTTGATATATCGATAATTCTTGATGCGATCAATGAATCTCCTTTATATAACTGGACTTCCTGTTTGCCATCTTTAATCGACTGGCAGAGGAAATAATGATTTTTTTCGTTTTGAAAAAGAAGCAATCCTGCTTTTTCATTTTCATTAGCTGCAGTGAATTGAATCGAGGTAGCAGCATATCCTTTTAGATGTGGCTGGTGAAAACCGATAAAGGAAGGATTTGATCTACCTGAACAGGTCTCAGGTCGCACATTCAGAGTAAGTGCGCCGTCAGCTATATTGTACCATTTTTCCTTTACCGTTCTCAAAAAATTATACCTGACATTAAGATTTGTATTCTTGAATTCGTCACGAAAAAGATAATTGCCACTGAATTTCTCTGCATTCTTATCAATTTTTGCATTAATAGGATAGGAGTATTTCACTTCATCGCCACCCAAATTAAATTGCAACCAACCGTCTTTCCATTCAACTGGCGCCATAAATGTTTCCCGGCCAGTATTATAAAAATCTCCTTCGTAGGGACGGCAGCCAAGAAATACTGCCCACCATTGGCCATCTTTTCCTTCCACAAAATCAGCATGACCAGTTGTGGTGATGGGATGCTTGCGTAAAGTATCTAAATGTCGTTGTGTGAGAATGGGATTTTTTTCATGAGAAATATAAGGACCCTCTACTGACTTGCTTCGGAAAATGACTTCGGAATGATTATAACCTGTTCCACCTTCTGCACAGATCAGATAATACCAGCCATCTCTTTTAATGATATGAGGCGCTTCGATCCATACCGGCTTCTTACTCATATCCGTACCGCCATTAACCAATATTTTTTCTTCACCAATTGTCTTTAGTGATGTTGCATCAAATTCCCTCATCCTGATAGTACGGTGCCCGTTGTGAAGGGGCTTATTATCTGGCGGTATGCTATTGTAAACAATGTAGGCTTTGTTATCATCAAAAAATAAAGCTGGATCAATACCATTCACTTCCGGCATTGATACAGGATTGGTCCATGGTCCTTTTGGGTCTTTTGCTGTGATAACAAAGTTTCCGACTCTGTCAACCTTTGTGCATACAATATAAAATGTGCCTTTATGATAAGTTATCGATGGTGCAAACAACCCTCTGGATACTCCATGCCCTTCGAGGTCTAATTGTTCAGGGCGATCCAATGCATAGCCGATCTGCTTCCAGTTCAACAGATCCTTGCTATGAAATAGAGGCAGACCGGGATAAAATGCAAAAGATGAATTGACGAGGTAAAAATCATCTCCCGCTCGACAAATACTTGGATCCGGGTAATAGCCAGCTAAAATAGGATTGGTAAAAGCCTGTGCATTTAATGCTACGGCAGTTATAACTAACTGGATGGTCAACAAAGTTGTTCTTATTATTTTCATTTACGCTATTTATTAGGGTTATAAGGGTCTATCGTTTTTATTTTTCCATATTCATCATATTCTATTTCAGTTACTTTCACTGAACGCAAATGCGTAATGCCTTTTGACAGGCTGCTGTCATGATAAAATAAATACCACCGGCCATTGAATTCCACAATTGAATGATGCGTCGTCCAGCCAACTACTGGATTAAGAATTCGTCCAACATATGTGAATGGCCCATAAGGATTATCTCCGGTAGCATAACACAAGTAATGAGTGTCACCGGTAGAGTAGGAGAAATAGTATATACCATTGTATTTGTGCACCCAACTTGCCTCAAAAAATCTTCTTTCATTATCTCCTGCAAGTAGTGGATTGCCGTTTTCATCTGTTATAATAATATCCTTTGGATCTTCTGCAAATTCAAGTAAGTCATTTCTCATTTTTGCAACCTTCGGAGATAACGAAGGTTCATTATCACCAGGTAAATGAGCAAAAGGACCAGCGCCGTCCGATTTAAATTTTCCCGTTCTCCAGCGTTGAAGTTGACCACCCCAAAGACCTCCAAAGTACATGTAGTAACTATCATCATCATTTTTAAATACGGCAGGGTCTATCGAAAAACTTCCTTTGATTGCTTCGGGCTGTGGTGTAAAAGGACCTGCAGGTGAGGAACCGGTTGCTACTCCAATACGAAATATACCATCATGATCTTTTGCCGGAAAGAATAAATAATATTTACCATCTTTCTCTGCAGCGTCCGGTGCCCATAGTTGCTTTTGAGCCCAGGCCACATCATTTACATGTAAAGCAATGCCATGATCTACAACATTTTTATCTCCTGGCGAGTTCATAGACAATACACGATAATCTTCCATTGCAAAATGACTTCCCAGATCATCAAATGGGATATCATTTTCTATATCATGAGAAGGATAAATATAAATTTTGCCGTTAAATACATGGGCTGAAGGATCAGCAGTGTAAATATGTTTTACCAAAGGCTGTGAAATCGCCTGGTGATTTAATTCTTCAAAATCGATATGTGAAATACTTTGTTCTGGCATGCGTTTAAGTTTTCGAATTAAAATATGTTCAAAAATGAGTTGTTCCGCTGTTTCTTCAAACAGTAACAAGTCCAGCTAGTCTTCTTCTTTCCTTCATATCTGTTTCAATAGTCGTTTCCATTCGTTTATCAATTGAGTACCAGAAAAGCAATGCTGCGCCGAAAATAAAAATGAGACCGGGATAAATGCTTACTGACATCCTCATGCCGTTAATTGCCTCGGGTGTTTGCTGTGTTGCATCTGCCACATATCCATATTTACTTAAGAAAAAAGCGCCAAGGCCACCACCCAGGCTCAGGCCGACTTTTAAACCAAATATCATAGCTGAAAAGATGATGGCGGTTGCCCTGCGGTTGTTTTTCCATTCACTGAAATCTGCAACGTCAGCGATCATAGCCCAAAGAATAGGAATAGTTATTCCATATAAAAATCCATGAAAAATATGTGTAAGAATTACCAGCCCGACTGAACCCGGAGAATAGAAATAAAACATCATCAGGCATAAAGCAGACAGGACAAGAAAAATACCGAATATGTTTCGTTTACCAAACCGGTCAGCCAATGGTTTGCTAAACATGATCCCGACGATCATAAAAATAATACTGCCAGCATTGAACAAACTATTTGCTGAAGATGGTGGATCTTGCGGCCACTCAAAATTTCCGAGGCCGATGCCGGTAAGAGTTCTATTCAAACCAGCGATAAAGTTGTTAAAACCGATATTCTCCAGGAATTGTGCCTCAGCATTCTGATCTAAATAGTATTTAAAGAAATAAATGTTCATACCACCTTTCAGTGCCAGGGTAATGAATACCATGATCGTGAGGAATAGCATGATGATCCAGGGTTTGTTTTTTGAAAGATCCTTCAAATCACTGCTTATAGAATTTTTTTGTTCTACGACGGGCTTTATTCTTTCTCTTGTTGTTAAAAAAGTAATGATGAAACAAATGACGCCGACAATAGCGAAGAACAACATTACACTTTCAAAGCCCTTTTGTTTATCGCCATGGCCAATTGATAATGCCAGGGGAAGTAATAAGGACTGAATGATGAATTGAGCTACCATGACTGCAACAAAGCGATAAGAAGAAAGACTGTTTCTTTCTTTCATATCACCAGTAAGTACACCACTTAAAGCAGAATAGGGGAGATTGTTTGCGGAATACACAATTACTAAAAGGAAATAGGTAACTGCAGCATAAATAATTTTCCCGGACTCATTGAAATCAGGTGTGCTGAATGCAAGAAGAGAAATAACACCAAAGGGAACGGCTGTCCATAATATCCATGGACGATATTTTCCCCAACGTGTATTTGTTCTGTCAGCAATGATGCCCATAATCACATTAAAAAATGCACCGACAAAACCAAAGAACGTAATAATGAAACTTGCCTTTCCTGCCGGGATCTTATATACGTCTGTATAAAAGAAGGCAAGAAACGTTACCAATGTTTGAAAAATGAGGTTAGCTGCAAGGTCACCGAGACTGTAGCCGATCTTTTCGATAACAGAAAGTTTTTGTGAAGCAGTCGTATTCATGTTTTTATTTTAGTTTGTTAGAATGGCTTTTTAGCATTTTCTCCTGTCCCGGTATTTGTTTTCAATGCGATCACTTTATAATAAGCAGGCTTTGGTTTATACTGTCTGTCGAATAATAAAGGATAATTTGTTCTTCCTCTTACCGGCCAACCATTTAACCAGCTATTTCCATCAGCTACTCCCCAGAAAGTAACCCTTGTAACTTTATCTTTATGTTTTAAGAACAGTTTGAATAAACTTTCGTAATCATTGGCCAATTGCACTTGCACACTATCCGGCAATCCGTTGACATAAGGATTTAATGCAGGATTTGAAGCGACCCTTTGGCTAACTTCGGCGCCCTGGAAATTGCGTTGCAACACTTCGATATCGAGTTCAGTGAACATTACTTTTAGTCCTAATGCCGAAAATTCCAGGATGCTTTCTTCAATATCTTTTAAAGGGACCTTATTTACATGCCAATGCCCCTGGATGCCTACGCCATCAATACGGACACCAGCTGCCTGTATTTTTTTTATTATCGCAATAGTCCCGGCTCTTTTCTTTGGCTGCTCTATGTTGTAATCATTATAATAGAGCTCAGTATTTGGCGCCGCTTTTTGAGCGATCCTGAAAGCTTCTGTTACAAAATCATCTCCAAGTTTGTCAAGGAAAATTGATTTACGCATGGTGCCGTCTTCATTCAATGCCTCGTTTACAACATCCCATGAAAACATTTTGCCATCGTAACGACTGGCAATTGTAGTAATGTGATCATTAAAAAAGGTTTTAAATGAATCAACATCTTTTATATTTCTTGCGAATGCCGGCAGTTGGCTGTGCCAGATAAGTGTATGACCGTTGATGAGAATATTGTGCTTCTTACCATATTCAACCATTTTGTCTGCAAGGTCAAAATTATATTTGTCCCATTGCGGATGAATGATCTCCGCTTTCATAATATTTTCAGGTGTGGCAGCATTAAACTGTACGGGCACCAGTTTGGCTGCACTGGTATCTTTTTCTTCTATCTGCTGGGTATTAAGAGCTGTACCTATTAAAAAATCATTTTTGTATGCTTCTCTTAATGTGGGGGTAGTGGTGGATGTAGTTGCTTTCTTACTGCTACTGCAGGAAATGAATGTAACGGAGATTGCAACAGTGGTTAAGCCTAACAAAAAGTTTCTTTTCATATCCATTGTTTTTATTTATTTAATAGTTCTTGTTTCAGGCGGACCGAGATAACTTGGTTTTACTCCGCCAAAGTCCAAAACGATCTTTTGCAATACAACTCCGGGATTCACCATCCAGTACTTTACAATATGTTTTCCTGGTTGAGAAATTTTATGTTTGCTTGTTTTAATAATAATATTTTCACCAACCCATTTGTTCCATATACCTGCACCTGTATTTCGGTCTTCTTTATTTATACTGATTATTTGTGGCTCTTCACCGTCTATTGAAATCGCATACTGTAAACCCTCATCCGTATTATAATAATTTAAGGTCGGTGAGAAGTAGGCGTTTATTTTCAAGCTATCCCGGCTGATAGTATAAATTTCATATTCAAGATGTGCAGAACTCGCTGAAATTTTTTGAATGGGAGATGTAACAGGAAATGTTGTTATTGCATCATTGGTTCGTCCATGATCTGGCAATACTTTCCATGTTATTCCATTTGAATTAACTGCTTTTGTAAAATGGGAAGCTTCAATTGAAATATATTCTCCTATTTCATAAAAACTATTATGTTTTGCATCACGCGGAACACTGGCTATCCCAACATTTGAACTATATTTTTCTGGCTCTTTTATTACAGAATCTTTGGAAATATATTTTACATCCGGCATTTTTTGTCTTGGAGGTTGTTGCCAGTACGTGTAACCAATATGTGTTTGATCCATCATGTGATTCCACTTACCATTATTCAGCTTGTGATATTCTAAGGTTATGAGAGAGTCGTTTATGTAAAGCTGTTTCACTTTATCGGCATATTCATTCGTTGTAGAATATTTTCTTCTGTTGGCTTCCCTATTAAGAGCAACATTATAATACATCTCGTTCAGGTTGGCACATGCCTTAACCGGATGAAGAACTAATTGAAAGAAAGCATCTCTATATTCAGAAGACAGATTATTGTTAATTTTTTGAGCAGTGACCAGAAGATCATTGTATTCATTGACAATGGTTCCAAACTCACTATTATCCTTTTCATTATAATCACCCAGGCTAAATGTATTTGCATCTAATAACTCAGGTTTTCTTCTTCCATTATATTTTAAGTATTTTGAAATAATATCCGCAATTTCTTTTGCGTGTTGATTCCCGAATTGTGCAGTTGCCCATTGTTCGGTATATTTTTTCAGATCGTCTGCGCCGATCTTCTCCGGATTCCATGCATAATCCAACCAGAATGAAATTGGAAACTCCATCGGTTTAATATCGCCAACATTTACGATCCATATTTGTTTTACTCCATATTCATAAGCAAGACGCATTTGCTCCCATATTCTCGGGATTGGATTTGTATTAACCCATTTATAGTTTCTAGGACCTCCGACATAATCAAAATGATAATAAATTCCATAACCACCTTTTCTTGGTTTCTCGTTTAGTTTCGGAAGTTTGCGAATATTACCCCAGTTATCATCACATAACAATAAAGTCACATCATCAGGAACTCTCATTCCTTTATCATAATAATCCTGAACTTCTTTGTAGAGTGCCCAGAGTTGAGGAGTCTCACTGGCAGGCTTGCCAGTAACATCTTCAATTATTTGTCGCTGATCTTTTACGATTCGCTCTAATAATCCTGTTGCAGTTTCTCTGCTCATAGGAGCGTCACCATCACCACGCATACCAAGACTTACGATCTTTTCATTCCATGCTCTTTGCATACCGCCTTTCCAATACTCTTTTAACCCTGCTTCAGTGCTATCATAATTCCATTTTCTTCCTTTGCCGAAATATTTCCATTCTTCATGTGCCCGCATCAACGGTTCATGATGTGATGTGCCGATCACAATTCCATATTCATCTGCTGATTTGATATTTAAAGAATCATCATAATAAAATGCATTGCCCCACATGGCAGGCCAGAGATAATTTCCTTTTAAACGAAGTATTAATTCAAAGACCTTTTCATAAAATTTATGATTAAAGCCTCCGAATTTTTCTTTTGTCCAACCGGAAAGTGCAGGAGCTTCATCATTAATAAATATTCCGCGATATTTTACTTTTGGTGAATCGCTGAAATAAGTATTCGTATTAATAAATATTTCTGATCTCTTTTTTACAGGGACATCAGCCCACCAATACCAGGGAGATACACCAATTCTTTTGGAAACCTCAAAAACACCATATGCAGTTCCTCGCCGGTCACTACCTGCTATTATTAATCCGTTCTTAATACCTGCAAATGGATTTGTGATCGACTCAACCCGGTATGCTTCCCATTTATTTTTAATAGTAGCTGGAATTTTCTTTGCGGCAATTAGTTTTTTGATAAGCGAAGATTTTCCAATAGTGCCTATTATGATGATATTTCCCGACGTTGTCACAGATATATTATTAACTAAAGCTGGTTTTTTACCAGTCACCATTTCAATGTCATTTTGTAATAGCATTGCAGATCTTTTAACCAAGGCGTCATCTGCGTCATCAACATAAATAAATGAATTCGATAAAGGGAATGAGTTCGCAGTTTTGACCTCACTTACAAGCTGCGCATTGCCTGCGATCAGAATACAACAAAAGAATATATAAACGAAAACTTTTTTCATTAGCAAATAATGGAATTGAAAAACTAAGTTGGTCAATCAAGGATATTGAAGTTGAACACTTCGCTTCGTTCTGTACAGGCTCCAGGTCGCTACAGCAGATCGATCGAAGCGATGCAGCCAGTCAAAAAATTAAAATCCAATACTATTCCCACCATCAACCGGTAATACGATACCTGTAATATATTTTGCGCCATCTCCCGCTAAAAACAATGCAGCATCACCAATGTCGGATGTCTGCCCCATATAGCCCATAGGAGTACGATTGAAAACTTTGGCTTTACGTTCGGGATCGCTGTTCAGCGCCTTATCCGTCATTTCGGTGATAATAAAGCCAGGCGCAATTGCATTTACACGAATCCCCTTTGGCGATAGTTCAACAGCCATGGCTCTTGTCATTCCGTCGATCGCTGTTTTGCTTGCACTGTATGCAATTACTTTTGGTAATCCATATTGGGCAGCCATTGAACTGATATTAATAATAGAGCCACTTTTTTGTATTAGCATTTGCTTTACTACTTCACGGCTTATTGCAAACACTGCGGTCAGGTTCGTTGTAATTACTTTTTGAAAATCTTCATCAGTCACATCCTGGAATTCTTTTTTCATGTTGATACCAGCATTATTTACCAGGATATCGATTTGTCCAAATTCTTTGATCACATCACCAATAAAAGAAGGAATAGATTTGAGATCACTTAAATCGCAAGTCATCGGGTAACAATGTTCACCCAATTTGTCTTTTGCATTCTTTAATTTGTTTTCATCCCGGCCGACGATGATCGTTTCAATGCCTGCTTGAGTAAATTTTTCTGCGATTGCTAAACCGATACCTGATCCGCCACCTGTAACAATTGCCACTCTTTTTGTGTTCGCTGTCATGGTTTTTGATTTTTTTCTTTTTCAGTTCCCCGGGGCGTATAAAATTCTGATGTTTTGATAATATTCCAATGTTCTATCTGGCTTTTCATATTGAGAAGGGATAGGCATTTTACTGAATGTTTGAAAATAAAGCAAACAGGCATTACGCCACCAGATCGCATCTTTCAATTGAATGTTCAATAACTGATCTACTTGTTTAAACCTGTCTTCGTCAATATATTTTCTTAAACTATTCCAATGGTTAATGAAAGATCTTACCGTATCAACTCCTGAATTATACTTATAGCAGAGCTCATTCCACAATGTTCTTCCCGAATGCATTTTATGATCCCATGCTGCATGATGAAACCATAATAAATAGTCATCAGGGCATTTATTGATATCATTAAATTCATTTTGCACTTCAACAGCATATTGTGATAGCGCATTTGTTCCTTTAGCTGTTCTGTCAAATCCAATTCCGGATGCATCTGCTTTGTGATAATATACGGGGTTCCAGTCAGGACGATTCAGCGTATTTCCCCATGGCATAGGGCCATAATGATGGCCATTATACATAATATGTGTTAAGCCAAGTGGTGTCATGTAATTAACTAATGCCTCACGAGACTGTAGCATTATTTTTTTCACAGGTTCCACAAAAGATGGATCATTCGTAAATGTTTGTTTGATCCATTCATCGGCAATTTGTGCAGAAGATAGATCATAATCCCAACACAACCTGCCTAAAGCATACCAATTTGCCTGGGCAAAAGGATGGCTGCACCAATTTATATCATTACCGATATTACTTACACCTGCAATCCCATTTAATGAAAAATTATTTAAAGAACCATCGATCACTTTGGTTACTGTTGAACCTTTTCCTTTTGAATAAGTGTCAGCATTTAAAACTTCTTTGAATTGGGGTGCTTCAAAAAACAAATGTGTTCCTTGTCCCAAATACTCTTGTGTAAGCTGAAACTCCATCATTAAAGGAGTTTGTTGCATGGCTCCAAAAAGAGGAGAGAAGGGTTCTCTTGGCTGAAAGTCTATGGGTCCATTTTTTACCTGGACTAAAACATTTTTTCTGAATTTTCCATCGAGTGGTTTAAATTCTTCATAAGCTTGTTTGAACCTGTCATTAGAAGTAGAACTGTAAACAAATGCCCGCCACATTACAATTCCATTAAATGGTGCTACAGCATCAGCAAGCATGTTGGCACCATCGGCATGAGTTCTGTTATAGTCTTGCGGGCCCGGTTGTCCTTCAGAGTTTGCTTTGACAAGAAAACCACCGAAGTCGGGGATCAACTCATAAATTTCTTTTACCTTTTGTTTCCACCACAATTGAACAGTATCATTTAATGGATCGGCTGTTTTTAATTTCCCTATCTCAATTGGTGCACTGAACCGGGCAGTGAGATAAACTTTTATGCCATAGGACCGAAACAGATCAGCCAATGCTTTTACTTTTTCCAAGTATGGTTTTGTAAGTACTACAGCATTTGCATTTACATTCGTCAGTACCGTGCTGTTAATACCAATTGATGCATTCGCTCTTGCATAGTCAATATATCTCTTATCAATAAAATCAGGAAGTTTGTGCCAATCCCAAATAGAAAATCCTGCATAGCCTCTTTCAACAGTTCGATTAAGATTGTCCCAATGATTAAGTATACGCAATTTTATTTTAGGCGCTGATATAATATTGAGGTTTAAAATAGACTGTTGAGATTGCATTAAACGCAGGAAATGGAAAACTCCATACATAACTCCAATATCTGTATTTGCAGTAATGATCGTTTTACCAGGTCTTGTTTTAATAATAAATCCTTCGTTACTGATAAGGTTTAATTCATTCTTGGTAACGATTGATGAAATGGTGTTAGAAGTAGAAACTGTGCCAGCTATAAACGTAGTTGACTTGCCAGGTGATGATAATATTTTATAAGAAGTGCCTGTTAATCCTGAAAATGCCCTGGATAATTCGTTTTTAATAATTGTAATTGTTTGTGACGAACCAAGGACGACCGGTGAAGTAATTTGCTTTTTATATTGATCCAGCAATGAATTGTTTGATACCTTTTTATACCGGAGCCACAGATCATATCCATCTTCTGCTTTTAGTAAAGCAGGTAATAGTATAAATATGATCAGTAATGTTTTTCGCATTATTAATAACCAGGTTTAGCAATTCCATTTATCTTCAGAGATGATTTTCGAATAATCAGGTCTGAACGAATTACTATTGTTTGTGTATGAGCAATATTTGAAATCCCTTTTAAATGATTGATCAAATTACGGGCAGCGATCTCTCCCATATCGATTCCCGGGTAATCAATAGTGGTTAATTGTGGTTCTACAATTTTTCCGATCGCATCATTATTGAAACCAACGATCGCAATATCTTCGGGGATATTGATGCCATGCTCTTTTAAAGTTTGCATACATACGGCAGCAGAAAAATCATTCGTAATAAATGCACCGTCAGGGAGGGGTTTCATTTTTAATATTTCCAATGCTGCTTCAATCCCACATTGCTCACTAAGATCTTTTATCAATACATAGTTTTCATTGAACGGAATATTACTATCAAATAATGCATCTGTATATCCTTTGTGCCGCTGGGCATATACATTTCGTTTTAAACTTGCAGTAACAAGCACAATTCTCTTGCATCCTTGCTCAATAAGATGTTTTGTTGCCTGGTATCCGCATTTGTAATTATCAATGATAACCTTTGTACTTTCGCTATTTTCTTCTACACGATCAAAGAATATAACGGGGATAGACCTGTCGGAAAAAGATTTGTAATGACCAAGACCTTGTGTGTCAAAAGCCAATGATGCAATAAGCCCATCCACTCTTTTATGAAAAAGATTCAATGCATTCGCCGATTCTTTCTCAAAACTTTCAGAAGAGTGGGCAATGATGAGATCGTAACCTGCTTCTGTAGTTATTTTTTCGATGCCTGCTAAAACTGAGGTAATAAAGTTACTGTTCAATTCATGTACAATAACACCAATCGTATTTGTTTTTTGTTTACGAAGATTGCTGGCAAATGTATTATGCCTATAACCCAGCTCTTTTGCTGTATCTTGTATTTTTTTCTTTGTGTTTTTACTGATTGCGGGATGGTTCTTTAAAGCACGGCTAACAGTAGCGGAGGAGAGTTCCAGCTTAAGTGCAATATCATAGATCGTAACTTCTTTTTTGGGCTTCATGGTGCAATCGGTTGCATAAAAGTCGCTAAAAAAATCAAATAAATAACAATTATGAAGATTTGTTTTTTAGTGATGATTCACGAACAACAAGATCTGCCCTCAAAACAATCGTGTTCATAGTCAATGCGCTACTTAACCCTTTAAGATGATTGATCAGATTCATGACGGCCACCTCGCCAACATGATAGCCTGAATAGTTTATCGTTGTCAAATTAGGTTCAACAACTTTGCTTATCGGATCATTATTAAAGCCAACAAATGCTATATCACCAGGTATAAGAATACCAGCCGCTTTAAGATGTATCATGCAATGAACAGCGGCCGTATCATTAGCGCTAAAAACCCCATCTGGTCTCACTGTCTTTTTCATCTTTAAAATATATTTAGCAGCTTCTGTCCCCGCTTCTTCTGTAAGGTTACTTATATAAATAAGCTTATCATCAAATAGAATTTTATGATCATGAAGTGCCTTTTTGTATCCCCTTAATCTTTCTGAATAAACATCACGCAGCATATTACCACCTAGATGCATGATCCGTTTACAACCCTCTTCCAACAAGTGTTTCGTGGCATCATAAGCAGCCTGGAAGTTATTAATTAACACGCTGGTGCTTTCACTGTGATTAAAAGTTCTGTCAAAAAAAACAACAGGAATTCTTTTGGTAAAAAATGGTTGTAAATGTGAAATATTTTCTGTGTCATATGCCAGGGAGATCAATAATCCATCTACTCTTTTATTATACATGGTATGCGCATTGGCCTTTTCCTTTTCTCTTTTTTCGAGAGATTGGGTTATAATAAGATTATAATTTTCACGGCTTGCAGCATCTTCCATTCCGGCTAAGACAGATGACATGAAATTACTATTAAGACGAGGCACAATAACACCGATCGTATGTGTTCGGTTACTGCGAAGGCTGCTGGCAAAAGTGTTTGAACGATAACCTAACTCCTTGGCCGCATCTGCGATCTTCTTTCTTGTATTCTTATTAATAGTAGGATGATTTTTCAAACCCCTGCTAACTGTAGTAGCTGAAATGTCCAGATGTTTGGCAATATCATAGATCGTTATTTCCTTTTGCTCAGTCATATTAAAAGTTACTACTACAAATAAAAGTAGCATTTTTTGAAAAAAAAATTGCAATCGGTTGCAATTTTTAAAAAAAATCCTATATTCGTCATGCGAAGATGCAGTTCTGTTGCTGCATTACAACTAAAAAATATTTACGACTAGCTGCTGATATGAAAAAAACCGGAATAAACATTCAACCGTTTTTGTTCTTCCCTGCTTGTAATGCAGTAATAAGTAAAATTTTATTTCTCTTCATTTTCTACATTAAGAAATACTTTCCTGTTATAGTTCTGCATAATAACAGGGTCTCTACTTTTTTAATAGTCATACAAATTTCAAGTATTCAATTGCCAAAACAAACATTATGAAAAAAACTGTCATGCTGAAAAACCCATTTCAACTACCGAACCAGCGGGTAATAAAAATAATTCCGCTTTGGTTGATGGCGCTATTGTTTTCTGCAAGCACTATTGTTGCGCAGAATATAGTTGTAAAAGGACGCATATTAAAACAAGATGGTCAACCTGTATCCAGCGCCTCAGTTTTGATAAAAGGTACCACAGAAGGAACAACCAGTGATGAAACTGGTAATTTTCAGTTATCAGTATCACCTAATTCGACTTTGGTAATTTCAGCGGTCGATTACGAAACGAAGGAAGTAAATGTCGGTAATCAAACTTCAATAAATGTAACATTAATTGAAGTTGACAAAACCATGGGTGAAGTAGTAGTGATAGGTTACACTACACTGAGAAAAAGGGATGTTACTGGTTCGACCGTATCATTAAAAGGAGAAACGCTTAACGAGATCAAAGCTCCCAATATAATTAATCAATTACAGGGAAGAGCCGCAGGAGTAGATATTGTAAATAACGGTTCAACAATTGGAACGACAGGACAAATCCGGATACGCGGTAACCGTTCAATAACTGGTAACAATGACCCATTGATCGTTGTGGATGGAATGGTATATGGAGGAAGCCTGAATGATATCAATCCGGATAACATTTCAAATGTTGATATCTTAAAGGACGCTTCTGCTACGGCTATTTATGGATCCCGCGGAGCAAACGGTGTTATGATTATTACGACAAAACGCGGCACTAATCAAAAACCAGTTACTACCTACAACGGTTATGTCGGCATGGTAAATGTTATTGACACATATCGACTGTTCAATGGCCAGGAATATGCACAGTTTAAAGCAGATGCTGCAGTAGGTAACTCCACAAGTCCGAATAATAGTCTTTATTCACTCAGAGCAATTGAGCAAACAAATCTTCAGGCGGGTGTAAGCACTGACTGGCAGGATCTGTTATTGACGACCGCAATCAGAACCAGCCACGATCTAAATGTAAGGGGAGGTAATGAGAGAACACAATATTCATTTGGCGGTGGGTATTACCGCGAAACAGGTGTAATATATAATCAGATTCTAAATCGCTATTCATTTAATGTTAATATTGATCATAAATTATCTGAGCGAATCAAAATAGGCCTTACAAGTTTTAATACTTTGCTTCGTGCTGATCGGCTTGGAACCAATGCTTACGGTTCGGCAACCAGGCTTGGCCCCTTGTTTAAACCTTACAATGATGACGGGTCTATTAATTTTAAACCAGCAAGTTCGCAGGGTGTAGATGATCAGCAAATCAGTCCGCTTACTTCAATTGATAATGAAGACCTGATCAAAGCATTTCAACGCAGATATCAATTCCAACATAATTTTTATGCCGAAATAAAAATATTGAATGATCTGAAATTCAGATCCACATTTGGTTATGGCTGGCAACAGAACTTTAACAGCAATTATACTGGCCCAAACACTGTTTTTAATAACAATACTAATACTGCAAATTCTGGCCTTAGCCAACAAAATTCTGAAGGCTGGCAATATACCCTCAACAACTCATTTGAGTACAATAAGACTTTTAACGGAGGACATAAATTGCAAGCACAGGTTCTACAGGAAATCCAGAAAAACCATTTCCAGGCGCAGCAATTTAATGGAGTAGGGGTTCCCGCCGATTTTATGCAGGATTATAACTGGCAGCAAGTAAATACGGTTACTCCACAGGGGGGAAACTATAGTGAATCTGCTCTCATTGGTTATATGGGCAGAGCTATTTATTCATTTGATGATAAATATTTAGTTACTGGTACCGTTAGAACAGACGGCGCTTCAGTATTGGCCTCTGGCCATCAATGGGTGACCTATCCCGCCGTTTCTCTTGGTTGGAATCTGGACAGGGAAAGATTTATGGATAACATAAAATTTATTAATGCCTTAAAATTAAGGGTTGGTTGGGGTATCAGTTCAAATGCTGGAATAAACCCTTATACTACTTTAGGCAGCCTTGGAACAAGTTTTTACAACTTTGGCCAGGGTACTACTATTGGAACTAACTATGTTAATGGCTACACTATAAATACAAGTCCTAACCCAGAACTTACCTGGGAAAAAACAGAAGGGTTGAATATCGGAGTTGATTTTTCGCTTTTCAGTAATCGTCTGTCGGGTACAATAGAATATTACAAAACCAATACCAGCGACATCTTATTGCAAAAACAGCTTCCAAGAAGCAACGGAACCAATTCTATTTTGCAGAACATTGGTGAAACATCTTCCAATGGTATGGAGTTTTCGATTAGCAGCGTGAACATCAAAAGCCAGAGCGGTTTCACCTGGCGTACAGATGCTAATCTTTTTTACAACAGGGAAAAGATCGTTGCTCTGCAAAACAACGCAAAGCAAGACCTCAACAATGGTTGGTTCGTAGGCTCACCTATTACAACTATTTTTGATTATAACAAAATTGGTATATGGCAAGCGAATGAAGCAACACAGGCTGCTGTATATGGGGTAAAACCAGGAGATATTAAGATACTGGATGCTGACGATAGTAAGTCAATTACTGCAGCAGACAGGCAGATCGTTGGTAACTTCCAGCCAGATTTTGTGGCAGGAATGACCAATTCTTTCCAATACAAAAATTTTGATTTGAATATCGTGATGTTTGGCAGGTTTGGACAAACGGTAGTAGCAACTTATTTATCTGCAGATGGCGGTGGTAATGGGTATCCTTTCTTTTTGAATAGCAGGGTTAATCAGCTGAAAGTTGATTACTGGACTCCTAATAATCCGACGAATGACTTTCCTCAGCCTGATGCTGGTGTAGATGGCTTACAATACACATCTACATTGACTTACCGGGATGGTTCCTTTATCAAGATCAGGACAATTGACCTGGGATATAATCTCCCTACTAAGTGGCTTGGCAAGTCAGGTATTCAATCTTTGAGAGCTTATGTATCTGCTCAGAATCCATTTATCTTATGGTCACCTTTTGTACGGGATGGTTATGGGATAGATCCTGAAGGGAATCAATCAAATGTTGGCACAGTAGGAACACAAGGCGGCGGAGCAACTTCTGTGCCCCAACGTGCAGTCACTGTATCTATGGGGATTCCGCCAACCCGCCAGATTATTTTTGGAGTAAGTGTTAAATTTTAATCTTTAAAAACCAATTGTAATGAAACATAAGATTTTAAGAACCAGCCTGCTTTGTGGAATCATACTTATTGTGATCGCTGGTTGTACAAAACTATTGGAGGAGCAACCAAGAACCAGCTTCACTCCTTCATTTTTTACAACTGCAGATGGTATTCAGGGCGGCATTGCCGGTATCTATTCCAGTTTTCGCGGCCAATGGTCTACACAGATATGGTCACAATTATTTAATGGTGGAACCGATGAAGCTATTCGGGGTGGGTCAGTTGACAACTCGGCTGCGAGTTGGTTTACTTATAACAATCCAGTTATAAAGAGTAACACAAACAACTACGAGGGTTTTTGGAACACCCTGTTTATTGACATAAATACTGCTAACGGGGTATTGGAATATGGAGTGGATGCGGACTTGCCAGCAACGACCAAAACCCAGCTTTTGGCACAGGCAAAATTCCTGCGTGGCTTTTGCTATTTCTATTTGGTTACTACTTTTGGATCTGTTCCACTGCATACAACATTCAGTACAACTGCTTCTGCTGCCGATGCACCAGCTCCTTTAGCTGATCTATATGCACAGATGATCAAAGACTTTACAGAATCTGCTGCTGACCTACCAAATACTCCGGCTGCGGGTACAGGTAAACCTGCTTCCAAAGCAACTGCTTTGTATCTCCTGTCAAAAACATATCTATGGAGAGGATGGTCAAGTGTTGCACAGCCAACAGATTTCCAACAGGCATATACAATTGCTAAAGGAATTATCGACAACAAAGCGACCTATGGTTTAAACCTTCTTCCTGCATTCTCAACAGTCTTCAGAGAAGGACAGGAATATAGCTCAGAGGTTTTAATGGTAATTGACCATACCAAAGACTTGAAATTTGGCCAGAATTCTCCAGTAGGAAACGGTGCTACCAATGGAAGTGAGAATAAGTCGAATTTCATGTGGCGTCCCAATTATCCAACTATTCCTGCGAATTGGCCTACAAATTCAGGTAGCAATGTTACTTTAAGAGATACTCGCAATGGGCGTCCTTTTATCCGTTTAAGACCCAATACCAAGTATGTAATGGACGTGGCATTTGCTAACAGAGCTACTGATTCACGGTATGATGGTACGTTTCAAACAGTGTGGTTGTCGAACAGTACAGCTGAGTCGGCAACTGGAACTACAGGAGTTACTACTCCAAGAGGAACATTAATTAACGGAGTAGATACCGCTATCTGGATGAGGGACCGGGCCGTTGATGCCCCAGAAAGGGCGGCATTCAAGGGAATCATGTTTGAACCTGATCATTTGCCAGGGGTTACAGTTCCATATACAGCAGCTTATTTTCCGAGTGTTAGAAAATTTGACGACTCAACAAGAGGTCACATGAATGATTATTCAGACAGACCTTATATTTTGTTCCGTTTTGCGGAAGTCTATCTGATCGCTGCCGAGGCAGCGCTTAAAGGCGGTGCAACGGTTCAGGATGCTGCTAATATGATCAATGTGCTGAGAACAAGAGCGGCTCTAAAGAATAACCAAACTCCAGCACAATATGCAGCCAATGTCGCAGCACAGCAGATTACTGCTGCCCAGGTCACTTTGGATTTCATATTAGATGAAAGAAGCCGTGAATTATTTGCAGAAGATTGCCGATGGTGGGATCTTTCCCGAACCAAAAAGCTGGTCGATCGTGTAAAGTTGCACAATACAGAAGCTGCTGCAGGCGTGCAGGATATAAATATGCTAAGACCAATTCCGCAGTCACAAATAGATCTTGTTACAGAGGGACCTAAATATCCACAGAATCCAGGATATCAATAAACGGAAGTGATAGGTATAATTTATTTATTTGATATTTTTTTACAAGACCGGGGAAAGGATTACTTATCCCCGGTTTTCAATTTCAAATAGGGGTTGATCTTTCATAAGCATAATTTTCTAAAATTTTATAACACAATTTGATCTTTTACTCTCGGTGAATAATAACTTGTGCTCAAAGAATTAATTCAAGCAGTTATGTGCAGTACCATGAAAATATTTTTCAGATTCCTGGTTTTATTTTTTGTTCTCTTTGGTTGTAAACAAATAAAAGATTCAACTTATGAACCAACTGGAGAAAAAAATATGGCTTATAAGTGGGGTGAGATAGCGATGACGATTACAGCAAATAATACAGAACAATTCTCTCCGCGTCCAACTGTTACTTCAAGATTCTTAGGTCTCATCTGGACTGCTGTGTTCGATGCATGGTCAAGGTATGACTCTGTAGCTATCCCTGTTTATTTAAACAATGTAGATCGTCGTCCTGCCGTAGAAAGAACATTGGCTAATAAAGAAATAGCGGTTAGCTATGCAGCTTATAAAGCAATGATGGAATATTACTCGACTGATTCAGTAATGCTGACTGAAAAGATGAAATCATTTGGATTTGACCCATCTAATAATTCACTGGATACCAAAACACCTGCGGGAATTGGAAATCTTGCAGCAAAAACTGTCATTGAAGCAAGAATTAATGACGGTTCCAATCAAGAAGGCAGCATGAGTGGATCAAATGGAAATCCCTATTCTGATTATACGGGCTATCATCCTGTTAATCCTCCCGACACAATGAATGATATTAAGCGCTGGCAACCAAAATATTTTTCAGATGGCAAAGGAGGGCGGTTTGCTCCCGCTTGTCTTACTGCACACTGGAGTTTAGTGAAGCCATTGCTATTAGATTCTGCAAATCAATTCAGATCCAAACCACCACCACTACTTGGATCAGAAGAATTAAAAAAGGAAGTTACGGCTGTAGTAAATTACCAGGCAAATCTTACGAATGAACAGAAAGCTCTAGTCGAGTTTATGAGAGATGGTCCACGGTCTGTACAGCAAGCAGGACATTGGTTCATATTTTCTCAAGATGTTTCTAAAAGAGATAAACACAGACTGGATGATGATGTAAAAATGTTCTTTTCAGTTGAGGCTGCAGCGATGGATGCTTTTATCGCTTGTTGGGATACCAAAATGCATTACGACTTTGCAAGGCCATATACTTTGGTGCATTATTATTTTAAAGACAAGGATATAAAAGGATGGTCTGGTCCGGAGAAAGGATGGGGTAAGATAAAAGGACAGGATTGGAGGCCTTACTCTCCTGATGCATTTTTATGTCCGGCATTTCCAAGCTATGTTTCTGGACATAGTACTGTTAGTGGAGCTTGTTCAGAAGTGTTGCGGCTTTTTACAGGTAGCGATAAATTTGATATTGAAGTAAAAAGAACTCCGGGTGAATTGACAGAACCCGGTAATTTAGGCCAACCATTATTCCTTAAATTCGAAACGTTTTCGCAAACAGCAGATATGGCCGGTATCTCCCGTGTTATGGGGGGATATCATATACCAATAGAAAACGTGGAAGGTTTAAAACTTGGCCGGAGCGTAGGAAATGTTGTGTTTAATAAATGCCAGTCCTATATAAATGGAACAAAGTAGTTTTCAAATAAACCTGGATTGATGAAAAACAAGACAACGAGTTGCTTATTTCTATTTTATGGTATCAGTATTCTTATTTGCCTTACTGTGATAAGTTGCAGTAATAATAATGAGACTGTTGCCCCCGTACAGGTCTTCAAAAAAATCTCTTCAAAGCAAAGCGGCATTACATTTATCAATGCTGTAGATGAAAATTATGACAAGAATTATTTTGACAAGTTTGCCTACGTGTACAATGGCGCAGGTGTAGCTGTTGGCGACATTAATAATGATGGATTACAGGATATTTATTTTACAGGGAATGAAGTTCAAAATAGATTATACCTGAATGATGGGGGAATGAAGTTTAAGGATATTACAGTTTCATCTGGCGCTGATGGCGGTAAAGGATGGGATAATGGAGTTACCATGGTTGATATTAACAATGATGGACTTCTCGATATTTATGTTTGTAAAGGTGGCTTTGAAGACACAGATGAAGAAAGAAGGAATTTGCTATATGTAAACAAAGGCAATCAAACATTTAAAGACGAAGCCAAATCATATGGATTAGATGACGATGGATATTCGCAACACGCTGCTTTTTTCGATATGGACAATGATAATGACCTGGACCTTTTTCTTACCAGCAGGCCGGATTCATTTTACCTTGGATTGTCCAGAATGGTCTCCGGTAAAAGAGAGCCAAAAGATAAATGCAGGGCTAAGCTTTATCGTAATGATGATGGTAAGTTTATTGAAGTAGGAAAAAAAGCAGGTATTAATCACACATTCGGATATGCACTTTCAGTATTAACAGCTGACCTGAACAATGACGGGTATGCTGACATTTTTGTCTCCAATGATTATGCTGATAATGATTATATTTTTATCAATCAAAAAGACGGCACGTTCAAAGACGAAGTAAAAAGTTTAACTAACCATTTGTCGCTTTTTTCGATGGGTGCTGATATTGCCGATATCAACAACGATGGCTATGAAGATATTTATGTGACAGAGATGCTGCCTGAAAATTATAAACGATCCAAAGTGTCGATGCCAAGAATGGATGTTGAAGGCTATTGGGCTATCGTTGATAGTGGATTTCAGAAACAATACATGCATAACGCATTACACCTGAACCAGGGAAATGGGTTTTTCAGTGATGTATCGCAACTGGCAGGTGTAGCAAAAACGGAATGGAGCTGGGCTACATTACTATCCGATTTTGATAACGATGGCAATCGGGATATCTATGTAGCGAATGGTTACCGTCGTGATCTTTTTGATGGCGACATTTTAAAAAAACAAGATGCATATGTAAATGCAAATATGCACAAGTATAGTTCCGGCGAAGAGATGTTTAAAAAAGGATTCAAAGACTATATCGAAATATACAACCCTATCAAAGTAAAAAACTATTTATTCAAAAACAAGGGCGATCTGAAATTTGAGAACGTTTCAGACGCATGGGGTTTAACAGATAGCACATTTTCTAACGGCGCAGCAATTGCGGATTTTGATAATGACGGAGATATTGATCTGGTCATAAATAATCTTGACCAGGAGGCTTTGCTTTATGAAAATGCTACAGACAAAAAAAATAATTATATAAGGATAAAACTGGAAGGACCTGAAAAGAATCCTGATGGAATTGGTGCAAAGGTCTCGCTTTATTATGATGGCAAAATGCGTCAATTCTTTCAGCAAAAAACAGTTCGGGGGTATTTGTCTTGCAATGAGCCTGTTGTTCATTTTGGTCTCGGTCAAACGGCCAAAGTTGACAGCATTGTCATCAAATGGCCTGATGGGAAAGAGAACAGTCTAAAAGAAATTACTTCAAACCAGGTTATAAAGGCATCATATAAAACTGCAGAAACAAGTCAACATCCATCGCCGGTGTTTAATTCTTATTTTAACGAAGCAACAAAACAGTTTTTAAAGCAACCATTTGTACATAAAGAAAATAAGTATGATGAATACGTAGACCAGATATTATTGCCCCATGAATTTTCAGTTAGCGGACCTTTTATTGCTACAGGTGATGTAAATGGCGATGGCGAAGAAGATTTTTATGTTGGTGGTGCAAAAGACCAGGCTGGAGCTTTATACAGGTATCAAAATGGAGAGTTTGTTAAGCAAACTGTACCTGCATTTGAAGCTGATAAAAAATATGAAGATCTTGGTACTACTCTCTTTGATGTTGATGGTGACGGTGATCTCGATCTGTATGTTGTTAGTGGCGGCAGCGAATTTCCAGAAGGATCAGACATGTACCAGGATAGATTATACATCAATGATGGAAAAGGAAGTTTCTCAAAGTCAACACTGCCGCTAACAGCAAGCAGCGGGTCCTGTGTCATTGCATTTGACGTTGATAGTGACGGTGATCTTGATGTTTTTAGGGGTGGAGAGGTTCTGCCACATCAATACCCCAAACCACCTAAAAGTTATTTACTCATTAATGAAAATGGTAAACTGATCGATAAAACAAAAGAATTAGCTCCCGATCTATTGCAGGTTGGCATGGTTAAAACGGCGGCAGCTGCGGACCTGAATGGAGACAAAAAGCCAGAACTGGTTATTTCAGGCGAATGGATGCCGGTAAAAATTTATGAATATTCCGCGGGTAAAATGACAGATATATCAAATAAATATGCCCTTGAAAAAACAGAAGGTTGGTGGAACAGAATTGTTGCAGACGATATTGATGGCGATGGCGATATGGACATCATTGCAGGCAACCTCGGTGAGAACTATAAATTTTCAGCAAGTAAAGAAAAACCTTTCGAAGTTTATGCAAAGGATTTTGATAACAATGGCACTAATGATATTTTTCTTGCAAAGCATCTTGGCGATATCACTGTTCCGATACGAGGCCGAGAATGTACTTCGCAACAGTGCCCGATGATAGCACAGAAATTCCCTACTTATCTTTCATTTGCTGAAAGCGATCTGAAGGGTATACTGGGTGAGGAGATCGAAAATGCCTATCACAATCAAGCCTATATTTTTTCTTCCGTAATTTTTATCAATGACAAAGGAAAGTTTACAATAAAGAAATTGCCGGTTGAATCGCAACTATCAACTGTAAATGGGATTTTGGTAAATGATTTTGATGGCGATGGCAAAAAAGATATACTGATTGCAGGAAATAAATTCAATGTGGAAGTAGAAACGACACCAGCCGATGCATCTGTTGGTTTGTTTTTAAAGGGAGGGAATGATGGAAATTTCATCAGCACAAAACCGATTGAGAGTGGATTCTTTGCGCCTTACAATGTGAAAGATATAAAGTCCATAAAGACAAAAACCGGGTTAATGGTTCTGGTAAGTTCTAATAATGACTTGCTCAGAGTTTTTAAAACCAAAAAGGAAGATCTTGTGGCAGCGAACATAAAAAATTGAACTTATAAAATATTTTTTTCCAATACTCTTGATCATTCTTTTGCCTGCTTGTAGTAATGTCACTAAAAAGAACAGGCTTGCTAATTCATCAAGTCCCTATCTAAAACAGCATGCGGACAATCCAGTTGAGTGGTATGAATGGAATGATGAAGCAATTGCCTCCGCAAAAAAAGAAAACAAGCCCCTTCTCATCAGTATCGGTTACGCTTCCTGTCATTGGTGCCATGTAATGGAAAAAGAATCATTCATGGATACAGCAGTTGCAAGGATAATGAATGAGAATTTTATTTGTATTAAAGTTGACAGGGAAGAAAGACCCGATATTGATAATATATATATGAACGCCTGCCGGTTAATAACGGGTGGTGATGGGGGTTGGCCATTGAATGCTTTTGCCTTGCCGAATGGTAAACCTTTTTTTGCCGGTACTTATTATAGCAAAAGCAGATGGTTGAGTTTACTGAAAGAGATCTCGAAAGCATATAAAGAAAAAAAAGAATTGGTAATAAAGCAGGCAGATGCATTGACAAAAGGAATTGCTGACGAAGAATTCTCTTTTAATAAATTTGACAGTGCTGCTATTGTAATTAACAACCAGGCTTATCAAAACTTAGTTGACAGCGTTTATATAAAAATAGATACTGTAAATGGAGGAATAAAAGGTTCTCCAAAATTCCCGATGCCTGCTGTAACTGAATTTTTACTTCAGAATTACTATTTCACTGGAAATAAGAAAGCCCTCGATGCAGCATCAATTACACTAAACAAAATGGCTCTTGGTGGCATCTATGATCATCTCGATGGAGGTTTTGCCCGTTATGCAACGGATAATGAGTGGCGCATTCCTCATTTTGAAAAAATGCTTTACGATAATGCACAGTTAATAAGTTTATATGCACATGCCTATCAGGTAACACAAAATAATTTTTATAAAACTATTATTACTGAAACAATTTCTTTTATTGAAAGAAACCTTGCTTCTCCTTATAGCGGTTATTACAGTTCGTTAAATGCCAATACAGAAGATGGTGAAGGTGAATTTTATGCATGGAAAGAATCCGATTTTAAAAAAATAACAGGTGCTGAAAATTTGTTGACAGAATATTTCAATGTGACCAAAGTCGGTAATTGGAAAAAAAGTAATAATATATTATTTGCAAGTTACACGCCACAGGAGTTTGCAATATTAAAAAGCCAAACACCTGGTCAGTTTATTTCTTTTTTAAATAATAGTAAAAAGGCTTTACTCGAAGAAAGGAATAAACGAAATAAGCCTGCTATCGATACAAAAATTTTGACTGCCTGGAATGCGATGATGATCAAGGCATATGCCGATGCTTATCTTGCTACTGATACAGAAGATTATTTAGCTAAAGCAATGATGATCGCAAAATTTCTTGAAAAAAATATACTTGGTAATGATGGCAGCTTAAAAAGAAATTTTAAAGACGGAAAAACTTCAATTAATAGTTTCCTTGATGATTATGCATGGACGGCTTCAGCATTTTTAAAACTTTATAGCGTCAGCTTTGACATAAACTGGATCACCCTTGCAAGACAAATTACTGATCATGCCATCAAAAATTTTTACAGTAAGGATGCAGGATTATTTTATTACACTGCATCAAATGAGTCAAACCTTGTTGTAAGGAAAATGGAAATTGATGACAATGCAATTCCTTCATCCAACTCAATAATGGCGGGTGTACTTTATTCGCTTGGCGTTATTTATGACGACAGTTCTTATAATAATATTTCCAGGAGGATGCTGACATCAGTAATGGCCCAAGTAAATTTATTCCCGGCTTATCATGCCCAATGGTGCAGTTTGGCCGGACTTTTTTCCCAAGGCACTTATGAAGTTGTAGTAATGGGCAAAGATGCTATTGCAAAGAACAAGGAGTTACAAAAAAAATACTTGCCGGATTGTGTGATCATGGGTGAGACTGATAAAGAGAATCTTCCTTTGCTGGAAAATAAGTTGCCGGCAAATAAAACATTTATATATGTGTGTACAAATAGAGTGTGTAAAAGACCTGTTGAAGATGTATCGCTAGCATTGAATCAAATAAAATAAACTAAGGAAATTGATTTTGTTCTCTTACAATAGATTTTGGTTATTCATATTAGTAGTTACATTGGTGTTACCAAGTTACTCTATTAATGCGCAGTCGGTGACAGGCGCAAAAAAATTACAAAACAGAGAGCGCATAAGTATCAATAATGGATGGCGGTTTATGCGATACTCAACTGAGCCTGATAAATTGATCTATGATGAGCGACCCCGAGTTGGTAACCGAAATGATAATATAGTGGCAGATACAAGGGCTACCGATTCCTCATTAGCCACTTCTTCAGAGAACAGTTTAAAAAAATGGATCTTGCCAACAGCTAATGATTTTATTAGTGATCCTGCAAAACATTATAAAAGCCCGGCAGGAAATCCCGGTAATGATTTTCCTTTTGTGCAAAATAATTTTAACGACAATGAGTGGGAGCAAGTCAACTTACCCCATGATTGGGCAATCAATGGACCGTTTTATGATGGCAATCGACCGGAAGTTGGTGGTGGTATGGGTCGGCTTCCGAGTCATGGTGTTGCATGGTACCGCAGGAAATTGAAAATTCCTTCTGCTGATAATGGAAAATCAATCTATCTTGATATTGATGGCGCTATGTCTTACGCTATTGTTTGGGTAAATGGTAATCTGGTTGGCGGATGGCCATATGGTTATAATTCTTTTCGACTTGATCTTACTCCTTATATAAAATTCGGTGGAGAAAATCAATTGGCGATACGACTGGACAATCCAAATAGTTCATCCCGCTGGTATCCGGGTGGAGGTATCTATCGTAACGTATGGCTTACCAAAGTGAGCCCGGTGCATGTTGCACAATGGGGAACATTTATTAAAACAAGAGATGTGTCTGCCACAGTTGCTACTATTGATCTTGATGTTAATATTGAAAACAAATCAGCCACTGATCAAAAGGTTGAAATTATTACTGAAGTTTACTTGTTAAATAATAAGCTCGAAAGTGTTGGAAAAAAAGTTACGACTTTCCCTAAACAAATCGCAGTTATAGAAGTTGGAAGAAAAATAAAGGTTGAAAATTCTGTTTCAATATCAAATCCATTGTTATGGGGACCACCACCATCACAAAAAGCAAATTTGTATGTAGCAGTTACAAGATTATATTCAAATGGAAAAACAATTGATGAATATGAAACCCGTTTCGGAATTCGTAATTTAAAATTTGATCCTCTAAAAGGAGTATTAGTTAATAACAAACCTGTGCGAATGCAAGGTGTAAATCAACATCATGATCTTGGTGCATTAGGCGCAGCATTTAATTACAGGGCTGCTGAAAGACAATTAGAAATTTTGCGTGAGCTTGGATGCAATGCAATACGCATGGCACACAATCCTCCTGCACCTGAATTATTGGATCTCACAGATCGTATGGGATTTCTTGTGATTGATGAGGTATTTGATTGCTGGGAAAGAGGAAAAACCCCACTTGACTTTCACTTGATCTTCAAGGATTGGCATGAAGCGGATATAAGATCATTTGTAAAAAGAGACAGGAATCATCCATCAGTTATAGCATGGAGTTTTGGTAATGAAGTAGGGGAGCAATATACAGCCGATACAGGTGCAGTGCTTGCAAAAAAATTGCATGATATTGTTTTGGAAGAAGATCCCACAAGACCTGCAACAGCGTCTATGAATTATGCCAAACCTGACATGCCTTTTCCTGCGATGATGGACATTATAAGTCTGAATTACCAGGGAGAAGGGATACGTGATGCTCCTGCATATGCACATCTGCGAGGCATAAGAACATCTCCGTTATATCCTGCATTTCAAAAAAGGTTTCCTGATAAATTAATTGTAAGCAGCGAAACTTCATCTGCTCTTAGCACACGAGGCTCTTATATATTTCCGGTATTTGATGGTAGTAGTGCTCCCGTTAGTGATAGTACCGGGGGCAATCCACAAAAAAAATATGTAAGTGCTTATGAATTGTATACTGCTCAATTTGGCGCATCGCCAGATAAAGTTTTTGCTTCACAGGATAAGCATCCATTTGTGGCAGGTGAGTTTGTTTGGTCGGGTTGGGATTATTTGGGAGAGCCTACACCTTATTATTCTGCCCGTAGTTCCTATTGCGGAATTATAGACCTTGCAGGATTTAAAAAAGATCGTTTTTATTTATATCAATCACGTTGGCGGCCTGATCTACCAATGGTGCATATTCTTCCACATTGGAATTGGCCTGATCGCATCGGTCAAATTACTCCCGTTCATATATTTACATCTGGTGATGAAGCAGAACTTTTTTTGAATGGTCGTTCTTTAGGCAAAAAGAAAAAAGAAGCATTTGAATATAGACTGCGTTGGGATGATGTGAAATATGAACCGGGTGAACTAAAAGTTATTGCTTACAAAAAGGGAAAAAAATGGGCACAGCAAATTGGGCGAACAACAGATAATGCAGCACAATTGAAAGCGAGAGCAGATCGCAATATGATAACTGCAGATGGTGATGACCTTTCATTTATTACTGTTAGTATTGCTGATAAAAACGGTTTAACTGTTCCGGAAGCAAATAATAAAGTAAGTTTTAGAATTGAAGGCCCGGGAGAGATCGTAGCTACTGATAATGGCGACCCGGCGAGCATGGTTTCATTTGCATCAAAAGAACGTGAAGCATATTTTGGATTATTATTGGTTATTATACGTTCACAAAAAGGAAACCCCGGCAATATAAAAATTACAGCATCATCGCAGGGATTAAAAGCAACGAGTGTTGAAATAAGAAGTAAATAAATTTATTTAAAATAAGAATGAGAAAACTTTCGACAATATTCATAATACTATGTAGTCTATCAGTGCTCATGATTTCCTGTAGCAAGAATGGAACAGCGTCACCGACCCCTCCAACACCACCGGTTGTTCCAACAGATACTACTACACTGAAACAAATGGCATCATATCCCGTGGGTGTTGCCATCAGTTATGACCTGATGAAAGGGAACACATCTTATTCTTCATTAGTAAAAAAAGAATTTGATCGTGTTACATTCGAATACCAAATGAAACACGGCGCTAATGTAAAAAATGAGGGCTCTTATGATTTTTCCAGGGCTGATGAACTCGTTGCCCTCGTGCAGAGCGGAGGTCTTGATGTTTATGGTCATACATTGGTTTGGCATCAAAATAATAATGGAACATACCTGCGATCTCTAACAAATTCTGCTGGTTCAAATCTTTTGTTGAATGCAGGATTTGAAAACGATTACATCAATTGGTTCACCCAGGTATCTTCAACAGCGCCAACAGCCGGTTCAATTACTATTTCAAGTACAGAAGCTCAAAGCGGAACAAAAGCGGCAAGGGTAACAGTCACTACACCGGGGCCGAATGCATATAGTGTACAAATTGTTTCAGATAATTTTTCTATCACGAGTGGCACGACCTATACATTAAAATATTGGGCAAAAGCTGCAATAGCAGGCCAGGTATTGAGGGCTGTGGCACAAGGCACATCATATTATGAACAACTGAATCAAACACTTTCTGCATCGTGGGTTGAATATTCTTTTCCATTCACACCAACTGAAACTTCGGTATCAATAAAATTTCATTTCCCAAATTCCGGCGATTTCTTTCTTGACAACTTATCAGTTTTTAGTGCCGCATCGGGTTATAATCCCACCTTAGTTAACTTAGCTATGCAAAATTGGATCAATGCAATGGTAAGTCGCAATGTTGGGAAAGTAAGAGCATGGGATGTGGTAAATGAAGCCTTTGAAGAAAATGGAAATATAAGATCGGGTACGAGTACCAATGACATTTTTTACTGGGCGCCGGTATTGGGACGTACATACATCGCTAATGCATTCCGTTATGCCAATACAGCTGATCCTGCCGCCTTGTTATTTCTAAATGATTATAATCTTGAATCAAGTACACAAAAACTCGATTCGTTTCTAGCAATGGTAAATGAATTAAAGGGACAGTCTGTACCTATACATGGAGTAGCGACTCAAATGCATATTAGTATAAACACTTCAAATACCGCTATTGATAATATGTTTTTAAAATTGACGGCGACGGGTTTGAAAGTACATGTGTCAGAACTGGATATTCGTATTAATCCAAATAACAGTTCGCCATTTACAGCTACTGATGATCTGTTGACTCAACAGGCATCGAAATACAAATATGTAGTGGATTCCTATAATAATAATGTACCAGCTTCGCAACGATACGGCATCACTGTGTGGAATGTTACCGATGCGGATAGCTGGATCGTAACCAGTCTTGGCAGGACAGATTTTCCAACTTTGTTTAACAGCAGTTATCAGAAGAAACCGGCTTACACTTCGTTTAAACAAGTATTAAAATAATTTTTTTAACCTTAAATATTAAACCGATGGACACAGCAACAGAAACCAGGAAATACTTTAAAACGATTGGAAAAATAAAATACGAAGGCGTGGAAACAGACAATCCTTTTGCCTATCGCTGGTATGATGAAAATAAAATAGTAGCCGGCAAGTCAATGAAAGATCATTTACGATTTGCTTGCGCTTACTGGCATAGTTTCAATGGCAGTGGCGCCGATCCTTTTGGCGAGCCAACACATTTATTTGAATGGGATAAAAAATCTGATGCCATAGAAAGAGCAAAAGATAAGGCTGATGCAGCATTTGAATTTATAACCAAGCTGGGCTTGCCTTATTACTGTTTTCACGATCTAGATGTAATTGACTTTACGAATGATGTAAAAGAGAATGACAAAAGATTAAAAAAGATCACAGAATATTTAAGCGAGAAACAAGCGGAAACCGGCGTGAAGCTTCTATGGGGCACCGCAAATCTTTTTTCAAACAGGAGGTATATGAATGGTGCTGCTACCAATCCTGATTTTCATGTGCTATCTCATGCTGCAGCACAAGTGAAAGCTGCTTTGGATGCAACGATCGCATTAGGCGGCGAAAATTATGTTTTTTGGGGCGGCAGAGAAGGCTATATGAGTTTACTGAACACAAACATGAAAAGAGAAAAAGAACATCTTGCAAAATTTTTACATACTGCAAAAGATTATGCGAGAAAAAATGGTTTCAAAGGAACATTCTTTATTGAACCCAAACCTTGTGAGCCAAGTAAACATCAATACGATTATGATTGTGAAACTGTGATCGGTTTTTTACGTCAGTACGATCTGTTGGATGATTTTAAAATAAATGTCGAAGTAAACCATGCTACATTGGCAGGCCATACATTTACCCATGAATTACAAGTTGCTGCTGATGCTGGCTTGTTGGGAAGTATTGATGCAAATCGCGGCGATTATCAAAATGGTTGGGATACAGATCAATTCCCAAATGATATAAATGAATTAGCCGAAGCAATGCTTGTGATCTTACAGGCAGGCGGCTTCAAAGGTGGCGGAATAAACTTTGATGCAAAGATCCGCCGTAATTCAACTGATGCAGATGACCTGTTTCATGCACATATTGGCGGCATAGATACATTTGCAAGAGCATTACTAACGGCCGATAATATTTTAAATAAATCTGATTTTAAAAAGCTTCGAAAAGAAAGATATGCTACATTCGATGGCGGCAAAGGAAAAGAGTTTGAAGAGGGAAAATTATCATTGGAAGACCTGAGAACCTATGCTATTGAAAATGGTGAGCCTGCTGTAAAAAGTGGTAAGCAGGAGTATTTGGAAAATATCATCAACCGGTTTATTTAAGACTTACTATTTAATTTATAATCAAAACTGATTGCTATGCTTACATGGTTAGACTGGGTCATCATCCTATTTTATTTTGCCGTTATTGCAGGTATTTCATGGTGGGCTGTAAAAAAGAAAGATAAAACTTCAGCAGATGATTATTTTCTTGCCGGTCGCCACTTAGGATGGTTTGTTGTCGGTGCTTCCATTTTTGCATCTAATATCGGTTCGGAGCATTTGGTTGGGCTTGCAGGTTCAGGTGCAACGGATGGTGTTGCGTTAGCTCACTACGAATTACATGCATGGTGTTTGTTGGTATTAGGTTGGGTAATGGGGCCTTTCTTTATGCGTTCCAAAGTGTTTACAATGCCGGAGTTTCTTGAGAAAAGATTTACGCCGCAAGCGAGAACAGTTTTGTCGCTTATTTCATTGTTTGCATACATCCTTACTAAAATTGCTGTTGGCATTTTTGCAGGCGGTGTTGTATTCAGGGCACTCTTACCGGATGTTGATATAATGGGGCTGGATTCATTCTGGATCGGTTCTATCCTGCTTATTATTTTAACAGGCATCTACACTATTATTGGTGGATTAAGAGCAGTAGTTTATACTGAAACACTTCAAACATTTGTAAAAATTATCGGGGCCATTCTTGTAACGTACTATGGACTGGAAGCTTTGGGTGGATGGGACAAGTTGAGAGAAATATGCGGAAGCGAAATGTTTAATTTATGGAAACCTATTGTACCGGAGGGGGTAGAAAGTACATGGGCTCCTGTAAAAGAAGCTGGAAGACAAGCCTGGTATTTTAATGATAAATACCCATGGCCTGCTATGTTGTTTTGTGCGCCAATTATTGGTTTGTGGTATTGGTGTACCGATCAATATATTGTGCAGCGTATTTTAGGGGCAAAGAATGATAAAGAAGCGAGGCGGGGTACTATCTTCGCCGGCTTTTTAAAACTGACTCCCGTTTTTCTTTTTATCATCCCTGGTATGATATGTTTTGCATTGGCAAAAAGCGGATTGAATCCGGAGATACACAAAGAATTATTTGATGCAAATGGTGAATTGATAAGAGAACGGGCACAGGCCGCATTCCCATTGTTAGTGACGCATGTACTTCCTGTTGGCGTCAGGGGTATTGTGGTTGCAGGATTGCTTGCCGCATTAATGAGTGCCTTAGCAGGGGTATTTAATGCATCATCATCACTGTTTACTATGGATTTTTATTCAAAGCTTAGACCAAAAGCTACACAAGCTCAATTAGTGAGAGTTGGTCGTGTTGCAACAGTTGTAATGGTAATTATCGGGTTATTATGGATACCGGTGATACAAGGGGCAAAAGGCTTATATGATTATTTGCAAGGTATACAGGCATACCTGGCACCGCCAATATTTGTTGTGTTCTTCTTTGGCGTATTTATGAAACGATTAAATGGCCCGGGCTGTTTGGCAACATTGCTCACAGGTTTTGTAATGGGATTAGTAAGATTAATTATTGATACACCAGTGAAATTGGGGGGCACACCTTATGAGGAAGGATCGTTTCTATGGATCATGAATAATATTTTCTTCCAGTACTATAGTCTTTTGATCACCATCGTTTGCATCATCGTCTTCCTGGTTGTAAGTTATGCAACAAAGCCACCTGATTATGCAAAGATCAGTGGGCTTACATTCTCTACTTTGACACCACAAGATAGATTGGAGACAAGAGCAAGCTGGAATGCAAAAGATGTAATTCTTTCAATATTATTGATCGCAGCCATCATTGCAATCTATATGTATTTTACTGGTTAATTTTTTCGGATGTCAATGGTGAATTAGCAACTTATTCACCATTGACCTCCCGATAGCTATCGGGACACTATTCACACTAATCTTTCGAGTATTTTTGCACCTATGAGTATGTTGATGCATCAAACCATGCGATGGTTCGGGCCAAATGACCCCGTAAGTTTATCTGATATACTACAAGCCGGCTGTGAAGGTGTTGTTACTGCACTACACCATATTCCAGTAGGTGAAGTATGGACAATTGAAGAGATCAATAAAAGAAAATCAGTTATTGAAGAAGCAGGAATGACCTGGACAGTTATTGAGAGCTTACCAGTAAGTGATGATATAAAGAGACAAAACGGAAATTATCTCCGGCATATCGAAAATTACAAGCAAAGCATTCGCAATGTTGCTGCTTGCGGATTGAAAGTGATCACTTACAATTTCATGCCAATACTTGATTGGCTGAGGACAGATACGCAATACGAAATGCCCGATAAAAGCACAGCCCTTTACTTCAATCGTGCAGATTATTTAGTTTTTGAACTATACATATTAAAAAGGCCCGGTGCTGAGAAAGATTTTTCTGCAGAAGAACTTGCAAAAGCAAAAAAGCGAAATGATGAACTATCTGCTGAGCAAAAACAGAAATTATATTCCAACATGAT
>DATDCP010000151.1:0-31231 GCA_036524255.1 Chitinophagaceae bacterium | reverse complement strand
TGGTCGTCATTATCAATTCTTCTGAAAAGAATTCCTTTCATACCGACATCTGGCTTTACAATAAATGGATAACTGAATCCATTTTCAAGTATTTTTTTCTTTACTTCATCAAAAGAAAGATCGTGAAGGATGTAAATTGTTCTCGGAAACGAAGAAGGGGGCAACTGGTCATACATTTCTTTTTTACTTTCTCCTTCGAAGCCACCAAAAGTAAGAGTGGGATTTGATGAGCTGAAAAACCAAACTGACCTTGCACGCAAACAATACCATGCCCACACAAAACCAATCGGGAAATACAACACATAGAATGGCCACAATTCCCAATTAGTGATCTTTGAAAAAAACTTTTTTATACTCATTTGTAGCTCGCAAAAATATAGCTTGAATGCCAGTATCTGTTTTTTTACAATGGTATTTTAGGATTATTTTTAAGATCTATTGCCTTACTGAGAAGAAATTTTATTTGATTAATATTGTATCATTGTCGATCTATCTGTTTATACCATTTTTGCTTTAATGATTCATTTAAACTTTTGGATATTAATTTATGAAGGTTCCTGTACTTGCTGAACTTTTTGCAGAAGGTAAACAACCTGAAGTTTTATTTTGGGTAGGATGTGCCGGTAGTTTTGATCAACGTGCACAAAAAATTACAAAAGCATTTGTCACCATACTTGATAAAGTTGGGATCAGTTATGGTATTCTTGGCAAAGAGGAAATGTGCAACGGCGATCCAGTGCGCAGAGCCGGTAATGAATTTATGTTTCAAATGATGGCTTACCAGAATATTCAAATATTGAATAACTATGGCATTAAAAAAATTGTTACTGCTTGCCCGCATTGCTTTAATATTTTTAAAAATGAATATCCTGCGTTGGGCGGCAATTATGATGTCATTCATCATACAGTTTTTTTGCAACAACTCATTGATGAAGGAAAAATAAAACTAAAAGACGGAGGCGCATTTAAGGGAAAGAAAATAACTTATCATGACAGTTGTTATCTCGGCAGGGCAAATAATATCTATGAAGCGCCACGAAAAGTTTTGGAAGTATTTGATGCGGAACTGGTAGAAATGAAGCGTTGTAAAACAAACGGGCTTTGTTGCGGCGCTGGCGGAGCACAGATGTTTAAAGAAGAAGAAAAAGGAACGATAAGAATAAATAGTGAACGAAGCAATGAGGCAATTGGGACTGGCGCAAATATTATTGCAGCCGCATGTCCTTTCTGCAATACTATGTTGACGGATGGAGTAAAGAATGCAGAAAAAGAGGACTCAGTAAAAGTGATGGATATCGCCGAATTAGTTGCAGCGAGTTTAGCTTAATTTTGCAGCATGAATCTTGAATATAAAAAACTTCTCAGCGAAAATTTTTCTTCAGATAGTCGTGTATGGATATATCAAAGCAGTCGCTTATTTACTTTAAATGAGGCTTTGGCAATTGAAGACCTGTTAAATGATTTTACCACTAAATGGCTATCACACGGAGTGCCGGTAAAAGGTGCTGGTTATTTATTTTTTGGACAGTTCATTATTTTAATGGCAGATGAAAAAGCCACTGGTGTCAGCGGCTGCAGTACGGATAGTTCTGTTAGACTGATAAAAGATATTGAACAAAAGTTTGGCGTAAATATGTTTGATAGAACTACATTGGCTTTTGTAGTAAAAGATAAAGTTCAATTGCTTCCACTTTCCCAATTGCAATATGCTTTTGATAATCGCTTTATTGACTCTCATACTATATACTTCAATAATCTTGTACAGACCAAGGAAGAATTAGAAAATAATTGGATGGTTCCAATAAAAGATAGCTGGCTATCAAAAAGGATAACAGTAAATGTGTAAATTAGAAACATAAAAGCGGAAGTAGCTCACCTGGTAGAGCGACAGCTTCCCAAGCTGTAGGTAGCGGGTTCGAGTCCCGTCTTCCGCTCTGAACTAAAACCTTAACCCCTAGTAGCTTCGACTCTTCTCTTTGGATATATATTTGTTCCTGTCATCCTGTCACAAAGTGGTCTTATTTGCCTAAATTTGCAGTCCAATTTTAGATTTTAATGCTTGATTACATATCCGATAAAGTGCAGGACGAAACGAGACAGGGCGAAGCGTTTGCTCCATTCAACGGTGATCCCAACCAATATAAGAAACTATTTTATATTGAAAGCTATGGTTGCCAGATGAATTTTTCTGATAGCGAGATCGTGGCCTCGATCTTAAATAAAGAAGGCTTTGGTGCCACCCGCAATTTTGAAAATGCAGATCTTGTTTTATTAAACACTTGCTCCATCCGCGAAAAAGCTGAACAGACAGTAAGAAAAAGATTAACGGAGTTTAAAAAACTAAAAGCTGCAAGACCGGGTATGCTTATTGGCATGCTTGGCTGCATGGCGGAAAGATTGAAGGCAAAATTATTAGAAGAAGAAAAACTTGTTGACTTAGTTGTTGGACCTGATGCTTACCGAAGTTTACCAGGATTGATCTCGGAAGCAGAAGGCGGACAAAAAGCAGTGAATGTATTATTAAGCCGTGATGAAACTTATGCTGATATTTCACCTGTTCGACTTGATAGCAATGGCATAACTGCATTTGTAAGTATAATGCGTGGTTGTAATAACATGTGCAGCTTTTGTGTGGTGCCATTTACTAGAGGAAGAGAAAGAAGTCGTGATGCGGTTTCGATAATAAATGAGTGTAGAGATCTTTTTGAAAGAGGATTTAAAGAAGTGACCTTACTTGGTCAAAATGTGGATAGTTATTATTTCGTTGATGAAGCAAAAGATGAGTTAGTGACTTTTGCCAGCCTGCTTGAAAAAGTTGCTCTTATTTCACCACTACTGCGGGTTCGTTTTTCTACATCGCATCCGAAAGATATCACTGATGAAGTACTGCATACGATGGCGAAGTATGAAAACATTTGCAAATACATTCATCTGCCGGTACAAAGTGGTAGTACAAGAATTTTGCAATTGATGAACCGTACCTATACAAGAGAATGGTATAAGGCTAAAGTGGATCGCATCAGGGAAATAATGCCCGATTGTGGAATTTCTTCAGATATCATTTCTGGTTTTTGTACCGAAGAAGACACAGATCATAAAGACACTTTAGATATCATGAAATATAGCCGTTATGATATGAGTTATATGTTCTTTTATAGTGAAAGGCCAGGAACACTTGCGGAAAGAAGGTATAAAGACGACGTTCCTTTGGATGTCAAGAAAAAGAGGTTGCAGGAAATTGTGGATGTTCAGGGCAAATTGTCGCATGCAAGCAATAAAATGGATATTGGAAAAACATTTGCTGTTTTAATTGAAGGGGAAAGTAAAAAAAGTAAAAAAGACTGGATGGGCAGAAGCTCACAAAACAAAGTGATCGTATTCCCTAAGGAAAATTATGAAATTAAAAAAGGCGACTATGTTAACGTTAAAGTAAGTGATTGCACACAGGCAACATTACTTGGACAAATTATTAAATAACAAATCTAAGTCTCCCCTTTAGGGGGACAGGGGGTATATGGACATACAAAGTATAAAAAATAGGTTTGGGATCATTGGTAATTCTCCGGCACTTAATTATGCATTACAGGTAGCCGGGCAAGTTGCCCTTACTGATCTTTCCGTACTGATAATGGGAGAAAGTGGCGTGGGTAAAGAAGTTTTCTCACAGATCATTCATGCATTAAGTGCAAGAAAACATAATCCATTCATTGCCGTTAACTGTGGCGCAATACCAGAAGGCACGATCGATTCAGAATTATTCGGTCATGAAAAGGGTTCATTCACAGGTGCTGTTGATTTTCGCAAAGGATATTTTGAAACGGTAAATGGCGGTACAATTTTTTTAGATGAGATAGGTGAATTGCCATTGGGAACCCAGGCTCGCTTATTAAGGGTTTTGGAGACGGGTGAATACATTCGTGTGGGCTCATCTAAAGTACATAAGACAGATGTGAGAGTGATAGCAGCGACCAATAAAGACCTTTTGGAACAAGTGCATAGTGGAAAATTCAGAGAAGATCTTTATTATCGTCTTAGCACAGTTCCAATTCGTGTACCTGCATTGCATGACCGCAAAGAAGATATTACATTACTATTTAGAAAGTTTGCTGTTGATTTTGCTGAGAAATATAAAACGGCTCCGGTGCAATTAGATGAGGAAGCAAAAAACCTGTTAATAAACTATCCATGGCCGGGCAATGTGAGGGAATTGAAGAATATTGCAGACCAGGTGTCAGTTCTTTCCCAGGATAAACAAATAAGTTCAAAAGAATTGGGTAAGTTTTTACAACCTTATTCTGCAAATCGTTTACCGGTTTTGGCTCATGCAAACGGCGGCAGCGCAGAAAGTTTTGCAAACGAAAGAGAAATTCTTTACAAGCTTTTCTTTGATATGAAGAAAGATGTAACAGAACTTAAAAAAATGTTTTTTGAAGTATTGCAAAATCCGAATCCTATACAGAATCCGGCAATTATTAATGAACTAAAAGAATTAAAAGGACATGAAGTGATGCAACCGGTATATGTACAGCCAACCGTGCAGCCATCGCAACCTGTAATAATGAATGGAGATATACACGAGCATACCGAAGTTGAAGAAAGCCTGAATATAATGGACAAGGAAAAAGAGCTCATCATTAAGGCATTGAAAAAACATCGTGGTAAAAGAAAAGATGCAGCACTGGATCTTGGAATAAGCGAAAGAACCCTTTACCGGAAATTAAAAGAATATAACATAGAAAAATAAAATGTTAGTAAGACAAAAAATACACGGTACAAGTTTGAATAGTCTTCGCATTACAAGAATTTTTCTTCTTGTTCTTTTTGTTATGTCGTTACTTTCAGGCTGTAAGATTTATACATTTAGTGGGGCTTCGATCCCACCGGATATTAAAACTGTAAGAGTTCAGTACATTGAAAATAAAGCCCGGTACAATAATCCACAATTAAGTCCGCAATTAACAGATAAGCTACGCCAGAAAATAGTAAGCCAAACAAAACTTACACAGGTAAATAATGAGAATGCAGATTATGATATCTCTGGCTATGTTTCACAATATGATGTTTCAACGTCCGGGATTTCTGATCAACGGGTTTCCACTAACCGCCTTACTGTTGCTGTTAGTCTTACACTGCTTGATAGAAAAACACCAGGTGCAGAACCAAGAAATATTTCAGCAAGCCGCAGTTTTGATTTTTCTGCGACATTAACTTTGCCACAGGCTGAACAACAGTTGAATGATGAAATTATCCGTAACCTTACAGATGAGATCTTTAACCAACTTTTTTCCAATTGGGAGCAATAATTTTGGATATGCATGAATTGATAAACAAGCTTGCTTTTTCTTTATTCAGGAAAAATAGTTTAGAAGAATGCAGTATTGAAGAGATAGGGCATCTTGCCAGGCAGTATCCATATTTTTCTTCGGCTCAACTTTTATTAGCTGCCAGGCAAAAACAAACCGATCACTCCGATTTTGAAAAACAATTAATATCAACCTCGCTTTATGTAAACCATCCACTTTGGTTAGATCTTCTTTTAAATAGTAAACCATCCGAAAAAATAGTCATTGAAGAAAAGATCGTAGCGACAGAAGTTGATGAAGAGCCGAATAATGATGAATTAGTTTTAGAAAGAACACGACATGAATTTGTTGACGCTTCTAAGCCAGAAGAAAAATTGACTCCAGTTCCCGCCCCAGCACTTCCGGTTATTGAAAAAGCAGTACCAAAAGACGAGGCGCTTGTTTTTGAGCCATACTATACCGTTGATTATTTTGCCTCACAGGGCATAAAAACTGTTGTTGAAGAAAAGCCAAAGGATCGTCTCGGTCAGCAATTAAAAAGTTTTACCGAATGGCTTAAAACGATCAGGCAAATGCCTCCGCAGCAAATAGCATCAATGAACGATGCAGGTTCTGAAGAAAAAGTCGTTCAGCTGGCTACCCATTCTCTTGCCGAAGAAAATGTGGATACTGAGGCCATGGCAGAGGTATGGATCAAGCAGGGTCAGCCCGAAAAAGCGGTAAAGATTTATGAGAAACTAAGTTTGCTTAATCCCTCCAAAAGCAGTTATTTTGCAGTCCTTATTGAAAATCTAAAGAGAACCTGATATGACAACACTTTTCGTAATTCTTGTGATACTTGCCAGTGTGATTCTTGGTTTAATTGTACTCGTTCAAAACCCCAAAGGCGGTGGTCTTGCTGGCAATATTGCCGGTTTCAGCAATCAGTTTATGGGTGTAAAACAAACAACTGATGTACTCGAAAAAGGAACATGGATCTTTGCCGGAGTTATTGCCGTTTTATGCCTTGTTTCCACTTTGTTTATTTCCGGCGGCTCCTCAAGCAGCAATGGTGCTTCAAATAAGATCAGCACTACCCCTGTTCAAACAGCACCAGCCGCTAATCCCAGTGGTTTGAGCACCAACCCGAATCTGCAGCCACAAACGAATCCAACCACCACAGCCCAAAAAACCACCAACTAATTTTTAAAAAAAGATATTCACGAACCCTGTCTTAAAGACGGGGTTTTTTATTTATTTTGTTAGTCGGCTTTTGGAATACTATTTGACATCCTTGCGTCGCACTCTTGTACGTCCAATAATTCTGTTCAGCTAATTAGAACACTATGAAGAAAACCGCTCGATTCATTTTGATATTTGCACTCATCCTTGTTCTTTTGGCAGCCTGGAAAGTTTTTGGCCCTTCTGTTTCTACCCCTGAAGAAAAATTCTTTTATATAAAATCGGGTGAAACATTTGATGGGGTAAAGGAAGATCTTGTTTCAAAAAAGATCATGACATCATCACGTTGGTTTGATTTGGTTGCCGGCGCCATGAAATTTAATACTGTAAAGGCAGGAAAATATGAGATCAAAAAAAGCATGAGTTTGTTTGAATTGATCCGCGTTCTTAAAAACGGAAAACAAACACCTGTAAAACTTGTCATCACCAAACTCAGATTGAAAGAAGACTTTGCCCGCAAACTTGGTCAGCAGTTTGAATTTGATTCATTAGCTGCCATTCGATTTCTGACAAACAATGATTCGTTAAGAAATTTCGGGGTTGACAGTAATACAGTGATGGCTGTAGTGATGCCCGATACTTACTCCTTCTTTTGGAACAGCAGTCCCGAAAAAGTTTATCAAAAACTATTTGATCATTGGAAGAAATTCTGGAATGATGAGAGAAAAAGGAAAGCCAAAACTATTCAGCTTGATCCTGTACAGGTTTCAACGCTTGCCTCTATAGTTGATGAAGAGGTCAATCTAAAAAGTGAAAAAGAAAAAATATCAAGCGTATACTTAAACAGGCTGCATAAAAATATGGAAATGCAGTCCTGCCCTACTGTAAAATATGCATTAAGAGATTTTGCGCTTACAAGACTTTATTATAAGCATCTCAAAGTAGAATCCCCCTATAATACTTATGAAAATAGAGGTTTGCCTCCGGGCCCAATATGTACTCCCCAGCCCGAAACAATTGATATCGTTCTAAATGCACCCCAAACAGATTATCTTTATTTCGTAGCGAACAGTGATTTTTCGGGCACGCATATTTACACATCTAACTATGCCGATCATTTAAAATTTGCAAAGAAATTCGCCGAGGCGCAGGACAAGCAGGATTCGATCAGAAAAGCAAACCACTAAAAGCAAATGCATCTGCTTACCCAAATAAAGCGGAAATTCATCACATCGTTTCCGGTAAAATTTGTTATCCGAAAAAGTAAGAATATTGTCCTCCCGGGTTTCAGCGGTATTCCTCTTTTTGATGTTGTCAGGTTCTTTTTTATTCAAATACAAAAGACAAGCCTTAATGAAAGAGCAGCGTCAATCGCATTTAATTTATTGGTAGCAATACCACCTGCCTGTATTTTTATTTTTACACTTGTACCTTATTTGCCGATAAAAGAGTTCATGCCCCAGTTATACGACCTTATACGTGACATCATTCCCGGCAAACAAAACCATCAGCCGGTCATTGATTTTATAGACGATTTTATATCAAATGAACAAGGGGGACTTCTTTCTTTTGGTTTTTTATTGGCATTATACTTTTCGTCAAATGCAATGATCGGGATAATGGATTCTTTCAATAAATTGAATTACATCGGGTTTTCCCGACGTCATTTGGTGCATGATCGCTGGGTTGCTATAAAGCTTACTCTCCTTGTATTTTTGATCATATTGCTTTCTATTGTCGCTTTAGTATCCAGGGGAACTGTTCTTACGTGGTTGGGTATAGAAGATCCAACCATCAGGACTATTATTTTTAATGTGCGGTGGATAGTGATAATACTTTTATTTTTCCTCACCATTTCATTTATTTACCGGCATGCTCCAGCTGTGCAAAAGAAGTGGAAGCTCATTAATCCCGGCTCTATTCTTGCTACATTTATGATGATCGCTTTTACACTGGGGTTTTCCTATTATGTCGCCAATTTTGGTAATTATAACAAGCTATATGGCTCTATTGGCACCATTCTGATTCTTATGCTGCTGATTTTCTTTAATTCTTTGGTACTGTTGATAGGATTCGAATTAAACGTTAGTATATCTTCGCTGCGAAAACTGGCTGACCAAAGGAAAAATTCTGTGTCAGGCGGCTAACAAAATTTCAAAAAAAGTTCGAACTTTATAACCTTAAGCTTTTAAATATGAAAAAAATACTTTTTGCTTTTACAGCAGTAGCAACTTTATCATTTGCTTTCACAACAGTCAGTGAGGTATTACCTATCGGTGCCAGCATTCCAAAAGCTGATCTAAAGCTGAAGGATATTTCGGGTAAGGAGATCTCCCTGAAAGATGCGAAGAAGAAAAATGGATTACTCGTGATGTTTAGCTGTAATACTTGTCCGTGGGTTATCAAGAATCAGTCTAGAACTAACGAGATCGCCAAATATGCTCTTTCAAAAGAAATTGGAGTTGTTCTTCTTAACTCTAATGAAGGTCAACGAGATGATGCAGATTCTTATTCTGAAATGAAAGAGTATGCAGCTGCCCAGGGATTCAAATGGTATTATGCTGTTGATGCAAACAATGTACTCGCTGATGAGTTCGGGGCCAACCGCACTCCTGAGTGCTTTTTATTTAATGCAGATGGCAAACATGTTTATCATGGGGCCATTGATGATAATCCCGGCGATGCAGGAAGTGTGAACCGCAAACACCTTAAAGAAGCTATGGATGAAATAACGGCTGGAAAAGATGTGTCAGTAAAGGAATCCCGCTCCATGGGCTGCCAGATCAAAAGGAAGGCATAGACACTTGTAAAACTAATTTTTGTGTCCCCCGACCAGGTCGGGGGATTTTTTTTATTTTTTTGTGTGGATTAATTTATAAACTGAATCTAAGCAGTAAAACTGTTCCCGCACACCAATTCGTTAACCTCCCGATACAGTCGGGATAAAACCCCCGCTTATGAACTCCAGAACTATTATCAACAAAGCACTTATTCTTTCTGTTTTTGGAATTGCAGGTTACCTGCTTGCCCGCAGTTTCTATTATGGTAGTTTTATTGGAATTGTATTAGCACTTCTGGCTATTGCAGCCTGGAGCATGTTTTTATATAAGCTTAATAAGATGCAGGCTGAAAATGACAATGAGGAAGTGTCTGAAAGCTATTAATTGTTCAGGATCTTTTTAACCTCGGTTTCAAATTTATCTTTCGGCATTTCTTCTTCGAAAAAGCTGCGATGCCCTTTTTTATTATTGATAAATAATGTTGCTGGCATTACTCCCGACCATTTACTATCCACCTTTGGACAGAAATAATCCGCATTTGTTTCATCAAGCCACACTATAGGTGAAGTGAATTTTCTTTTATCAGCGAAACTGCTGATCTTATCAGGAAATGATTCTTTGAAATCAAGACTAACCAATAAAAGTTTCACCCCTTCCTTTTCATATTGTTTAACTACTTCCTGGAAATACGGGATCTCTTTTATACATGGTCCACAATAGGTTGCCCAAAAGTTTATGATCACAGGAGTATCGCTTTTTGCAATATATTCTTCCAGGTCAGATATTTTCCAACTGGGAATTGATTGAGAGGTTGCCTCTCTGCAGGAAAAGAATAATACAAATACAAAAAGTAAATTCCAGGAAGGCTTATTGATCATTTTATAATTTATTAATGTCATTTTCTATTGATTACTTTCTTCTTCATAACCCCATTTATCCATCAGCCCCTTTAAAACATCACCATTTAGCTTTGCCTTATTATAATGACCGGCTAAAGCTTTTTGGCGGTATGCTTCATATAAAGTTACTGCACATGCAACACTAATATTCAGCGATCTTATAATTCCTGTTTGTGGAATGATAAAATTTCCGTCTGCCAGATTTCTTATCTCCTCTGAAACGCCGCTATGTTCGTTTCCAAAAACAAGAGCTACTGGTTGGGTAAGATCTATTTCATACAAGTTTACGGCATCGCTGCTTAAATGAGTAGTTAAAATTTTTGAATATTTCTTTCTAAGTTCAGAAAAACATTCTTCTGCATTTTCAAATTGATAAACGGTTAACCATTTTGCCGCACTGGAAGAACTCTTAGCCCCCCATTTTTTATGACGGGGGATCTTTGTATTCAACACATAAACTTCCTGAACACCGACCGCATCACAGGTTCTCATTACCGCAGAGATATTGTGGGGATCAAAAACGTTTTCCAAAACGATCGTTATATCGTCTTGCCGTTTACTTAAAACTGATTGTAATTTCTCACGACGTTCGGGTGTCATTATATAAAAATAAAGAATCAGGCTTAAGCCCCGTTACTTAACTTTGAAATTTTAAAGCAATCGAAGAAAATATGCACCCGAACACAAAAGCGATTAGAATACAAGTAGACAAAACAAATGAAATGGAACATTCTGTTCCGCTTTTTCTTACCAGTAGTTTTTGTTTTGATACTGCGGAAGAAATGCGTGCCGCATTTGCTGATGAAAGCGATGACAATATTTATAGTCGGTTCAGTAATCCAAACGTGCAGGAGTTTACTGATAGGATGGTTGCATTGGAAGGAGCTGAAGCTGGCTATGCAACTGCCTCAGGCATGAGTGCTGTGTTTGGTTCTTTTATGGCATTATTAAAAAGTGGCGATCATTTACTTTCCTGCCGTGCATTATTTGGAAGCACACATAATATCGTCACGAAATATCTTTCAAAGTATGGTATTGAATATAGTTATGTAGATGCATCGGCAAATATTGATGAATGGAAAAAGAGTATCAAACCGAATACTAGAATGATCTTTGTGGAGAGTCCGACTAATCCTGGTTTAGAGATCCTTGATATCAAAGCTCTGGGCGACTTGGCACATAAGCATAATATTATTTTAAATGTTGATAATTGTTTTGCAACTCCCTTTGGACAATTACCTATTTCTCTTGGAGCAGATCTTGTAGTACACAGTGCTACAAAATGGCTCGATGGACAAGGAAGGGTTTTGGGTGGTGTGATAGTTGGTAAAAAAGAATTGATAAAAGAGGTCTATTTATTTTGTCGCAATACAGGCCCTGCCCTATCTCCTTTCAATGCATGGATACTAAGTAGAAGTTTGGAAACTTTGGATGTAAGAATGGAAAGACATGTTTCTAATGCTATATGGATAGTTGAGCAATTAAAAGATCATAAAAAAATCAGTTCGGTCAAATATCCTTTTCTTCCATCTCATCCCCAATTTGAAATTGCAAAAAAACAAATGTTGAATGGTGGTGGTCTTTTTTGTTTTGAATTAAAAGGAGGTCTTGAAGCAGGAAAGAAATTTCTTGATAGCTTAAAGATGTTGTCAATGACGGCAAATCTTGGTGACACCAGAAGCATTGCTTCTCATCCGGCAAGTACTACACATGCAAAACTTACTGAAGAAGAAAGGCAGGCCGTTGCAATTACTCCGGGATTAATAAGAATTTCTGTTGGACTTGAACATAGAGAGGATATCTTAAAGGATATTTTACAAGCATTGGAAGTGGCTTAATTGTTAAATGGCTAAATTGATCAATTGCTCAATTAACACGATAACAATTTAACCAGAAAATTTAGCAATTAAATCCCATGTTTCTCCATCCAATCAAATAGATGTCTTGAGATAGTTTCTGTTTCTACCAAAAAACCATCATGTCCATAATCTGAAGAAATAACATGTAGGGTGGAATTTGGAATATGTTCTGCAAGAAATGCTTGTTCAGGAACAGGGCAAAGTATATCACTATCAATACCGATCACTAACATTGGCTGATGAATTATTTTTAATGCCTTTTCGAGTGTATCAAATCTTCCCCTTGCAATATTGTGACTATCCATTGATTTTGTAAGCAACCAATAACTTTGTGCATTAAAACGATCAGATAATTTATTTCCCTGGTGAAGAATATAAGAGGAAGCTTTGTAATTATCAGTTTTAGAAAAATCCGGATCAGTTTGTTTCTGATGAAATATTTTATAGTTACGATAAGTAAGCATTCCAATTCCTCTAGCTGCTTTTATACCATTCTTACCAGCATCTACTGACCTGTCTTTCCATGTTTGATCCGCTTCAATTGCTAATCGTTGTGCAGTATGTATCGCAATACCCCATGCACTCTCCGCCGCAGAGGTAGTGATCACAAAACTATTTTCGATAACAGCAGGTTCCATTAAGCACCATTCTAAAACCTGGTAGCCACCCATACTTCCACCCATCAGCAATTTTATTTTTTCAATACCAAGTTTTTTTCGAACAAGTATAAATGCATTGATCATATCCCTGATAGTAACAACCGGAAATGAAGAATAATAAGGTTGATCATTTTCCGGATTTATAGTTAGTGGCCCACTACTTCCGTAACAACTGCCGATAATATTTACGCAGATAATAAAATGATCCTTCGGATTGACGACACAATTTTCTCCAACTAATCCTGGCCACCAATCAAACACATCACTATTTGCAGTTAGTGCATGGCAAACCCACACCACATTATCTTTTGCTTCATTTAATTTGCCATAAGTATGATAAGCAATAGTTAGCCCTGGTAAAACTTTACCATTTTCTAGTTGAAAGGATCCTTTTATTTCTATTGTATTCATGTTTTGCTTGACTTTGGCAAAATTCAAGGTGCAACTCTACTTTTCAAAATATAAATTGATTTAATGAAAGATATTCTTCTTTTACTACAATTAACTTCAACTTTTTCTCAAACCAAATAAATCATAGATTTGCAACCCGCATTAGTGTAATGCATTCGGGACGTAGCGCAGCCCGGTAGCGTATCCCGCTCGGAGCGGGATGGTCGCTGCTAAGGTAAAAAATGGTTTAGTGTGTATATTATATAGCAGTTCTTTGGGAAAGTTTTATGTTGGGAGCACTGATAATGTCGAAAGAAGGATTGATCGACATAATTCAGGCAGGAGTAACTTTACTTCCAATGGTATTCCTTGGGAATTAATAGCAAAGATTGAATGTAAGAACAGAAGTGAGGCAATGGGATTGGAAATTCAAATTAAAAAGAGAGGAATTAAAAGATACTTACAAGATAATCATCTTGTTTAGTTGTTCGGGACGTAGCGCAGCCCGGTAGCGTACCAGCATGGGGTGCTGGTGGTCGCTGGTTCGAATCCAGTCGTCCCGACATGACTAAAGGCTCTTGAAAAAATCAAGGGCCTTTTTTACTTTTGACTGATTAATTTATTATTCGGGCAGTAGCGCAGCCCGGTAGCGCACTACGTTCGGGACGTAGGGGTCGCTGGTTCGAATCCAGTCTGCCCGACATGGCTCTGTGAAACAGAGCTTTTTTTATGCCTCATTTTATTTACATACTTCGGACCTATAAAACATCTTTCTTTAATATAATTGGTCAGCGTTTCGCTTGCCCTGTTTAAATGATTTTTTCGCACCGGATTTTTTTATCCCGCAAGAAATCATAACTTTTACATTGGAGTCACTTATCCAAAAACCATTAAATCATTTCTGCTATGAGATTCAAAAAAAGTCTACTTATTTTCTTTTGCCTGATTTTAGGAATTACTACACAAGCCCAGAAAGATTCACTCGTATTAAAAAATGGAGATGTAATTGTTGGCGAGATCAAATCTATGGACAAAGGGGTACTAACTATTGAAACGGATTATTCAAAAAATGATTTTACAGTTGAATGGTCGGGAATAAAAGAGATCTATTCGAAGAGCCATTTCCTGGTCACTTTAAAAAACGGACAGAGAATAAACGGAACAGTTGAATCTGCCGAATCAGGAAAAAAAATTATTATCAATGGCGATGATGGAAGTAAAACACAAACAACTCTCGAGGAAATGGTATATCTGAAAGGATTGAAATCAGATTTCTGGAGCCGGGTTCATGCTAGTATTGACGCAGGATTAAGCTTCACTAAAGCAAATAATCTGAAGCAATACAATGTCAGGAGCAAAATTGGATACCTGGCCGACAAATGGCAAACTGATATATTTTATGATGATACCCGATCAAGCCAGGATAGCGTGAAAGAAACCAAAAGAACCGAAGGTGGAATTGCCGGAAAATATTATTTGCAGAAAGATTGGTACTTAGCTGCCTCATTGAATTTTCTTTCCAATACTGAGCAAGCTCTAAATCTTAGAACAACTGGAAAACTTGGGATCGGTAAATACTTTGTTCATACCAACAAACAATACTGGGGGCTTGGTACAGGTTTGTCTTTTAATAACGAGAGTTTTACTAACGGAACTGCGGACAGAAGCAGTCTTGAAGTTTACTTTGGTTCAGAACTTAATCTTTTTGATATTGGAGATCTGAGCCTTTTTAACAATATTTGGGTTTATCCAAGTTTGACAGAAAATGGCAGGTGGCGTACCGATTTTAACTTTGATGCAAAATATGATCTGCCACTTGACTTCTATATCAAATTAGGATTTACGTTGAACTATGATAACCGGCCTGCTGTTAAAGGAAAAGAAACGGACTATGTATTGGCGTTTTCAATTGGTTGGGAATTATAATAGAAATATTTCCCTATAACAAGCAGTTTGATAAGGCATCTTTTCACGGTTGCCAGTTCTTATTGCAATTGATACAATTTCTTCGAATCAAAAACAACCTTTATCTTCGCCGCTTAATGAATCTACTCATTAAGAATGTACGGATCATTGATCCCAACTCTCCCTTCAATTCTCAAACAACAGATATTTTTATTGAAAATGGTATTTTCAAAAAGATCGGTAAGAACTTAACAGGTAAAGCTGTTAAGGAAATTTCAATAGACGGCCTTTGCGTTTCGCCGGGCTGGGTTGATATGTTTGCAAATTTTGCTGACCCTGGCTATGAGTACAAAGAATCAATTGAATCTGGCTGTTTGGCAGCGGCTACCGGCGGATTTACCGATGTACTTGTTATACCAAATACAAAGCCTGCCATTGATGCTAAAAGCCAGGTGGAGTACGTCGTACAAAAATCAAGATCACTGGCTGTTAGTGTGCATCCGATTGGTGCTGTAACAAAAAATGCAGAAGGAAAAGAGCTAGCCGAAATGTATGATATGAAATCGAGCGGTGCTATTGCATTTGGTGATGGTCTCAATTGTATTCAATCAGCAGGTTTGCTGGTTAAAGCTTTACAATATGTAAAGGCCTTTGATGGAATGATCATTCAATTACCGGATGATAAAAGCATTAATGCACATGGATTAATGCACGAAGGAATTGTTTCAACACAAATTGGTTTGCCCGGTAAACCTTCAATGGCTGAAGAATTAATAGTAGCAAGAGATATTAAGTTGGCGAGGTATGCAGAATCAAAACTTCATTTTACAGGAGTATCTTCAAAAAAATCACTTGAATATATCGACAGGGGCAAAAAAGGCGGCATTAATATAAGCTGCTCAGTTACTCCCTATCATTTATATTTTACTGATGAGGATCTAAAAGAATATGATAGTAATCTAAAAGTAAACCCTCCTTTGCGGGGTGCTGAAGACAGGGATGCGATCAAAAAAGCAATTGAAGATGGCACGGTTGATTGCATTGCGTCTCATCATCTGCCGCATGAAGCGGATAGTAAAGAAACCGAATTTGAATATGCAAAAAATGGAATGACGGGTTTAGAAACCGCTTATTCGGTTTTAAAAACAACTATGCCTGGAATAAGTGAAGAAAAAGTGGTTGCTCTTTTATCAACTAATGCCAGAAAATTATTGAAATTAAATGCTGGCACAATAAAGGAAAATGAAAAAGCATGTTTGACTTTGTTTTGCCCGGATGCTGAGTGGGTTTATGAAAAAATAAATATCCAGTCAAGATCAAAGAACTCGCCTTTTATTGGAAAAAAATTCACTGGTAAAGTAATCGGGATAATTAATAAAGACCAAGTACATTTGAATCCTTAAAACCAACAATTATGGAAGAAACTAAAATCATGTCGCCACAGATCAAAGGCTTACTAATTGCCTTAATCGTTATAATTCTCGGTATTGCCGGCTATTTCACTGAACTTGGCTTTAGCAGCTGGTATAACTGGGTGGTAAACGCAATAATGTTTGCTGCAATAATAATTGCCTGCGTTCATTTTGCCAATCAAAAACAAGGGTACGTCACTTTTGGTAATGTGTTTTTACATGGTTTTAAAATTACTGCTGTGATCGCTATCATTGTTTTGGTCTATTCTTTACTAGCATTTACAGTCCTTTTTCCTGATATGAAAGAAAAAATGTTTGAAATGCAACAAGCACAGATGGAAAAACAAGGACTTGATGACGACAAACTTGAGCAGGGTATGACGATGATGAAAAAATATTTCATGATATTTCTCGTATTAGGAGTCATATTCGGGACCCTTATTTGGGGGTGTATCGCATCACTGATCGGCGCTGCCGTTGCTAAAAAGAAAAAAGTTAACCCACTAGATCAAATGCCAGGTTAATGGATATTTCTCTTGTCATACCACTTAAAGACGAAGAAGAATCGCTGCCGGAACTTAGTGAATGGATAAGACGTGTAATGAATGCACACAATTATTCCTATGAAATAATTTTTGTAGATGATGGCAGTACGGATAACTCCTGGAATATTATTGAAGAGCTTAGAAATAAAAACCCTAATATTAAAGGGATCAAATTTCAGCGCAACTATGGAAAATCTGCTGGCTTAAATGAGGGTTTTCGTGCTACACTAGGAGATGTGATCATCACAATGGATGCCGATCTGCAAGATAGTCCTGATGAAGTACCTGAACTGCGACGTATGATCATTGAAGACGGTTATGATCTTGTCAGCGGTTGGAAGAAAAAGAGATATGATAATACGTTTACAAAAAATATTCCTTCCAAATTTTATAATGCTACCACTCGCTGGATGTCCGGCATCAAACTACATGACTTTAACTGCGGATTAAAAGCGTATCGTAAAAATGTGGTAAAGAGTATTGAAGTATGGGGCGAAATGCATCGCTATACTCCTGTGCTCGCTAAATGGTCTGGCTTTAAAAAGATCGGTGAGAAAGTGGTAACACACCAGGCAAGAAAATATGGGGTAAGTAAATTTGGGATCAGTCGTTTTGTTAATGGACCGCTTGATCTTGCTTCTATCATGTTTGTTGGTAAGTATGGAAAAAGGCCCATGCATTTTTTTGGATTGCTCGGCTCGATATTCTTTCTGATCGGTATCGGGCTTTCTGTTTTTTTAATTATAAAAAAGTTTATTGACCCGGGATCTACTTTAACAGATAAGCCGGGATTTTATATTGCACTTACAACAACAATCATTGGTGTTCAACTTTTTCTTTCTGGTTTTATTGGTGAATTGATCTCAAGAAATGCGCCGGGAAGAAATACTTATCTCATTGAAAAGAAGGTTGGAGTTTAATGAGCAAAGTCATCATCATAGGACCCGGCCATCCGTTGCGGGGAGGTTTAGCTACGTTTAATCAAAGGCTCGCAAAGGAATTTATAGATTCTGGTCATGAATGTTCGATCTGTTCTTTTTCTCTACAATATCCCAACCTGTTCTTTCCGGGAAAATCGCAATACACGGATGAGCCGGCACCGGAAGGATTGGTGATCCGTTCACTGATCAATTCAATCAATCCTTTTAACTGGATACGCGTTGGTAATAAATTAAAAAATGAAAAGCCGGATATTATTGTGGTTCGCTTTTGGATACCATTAATGGGACCGGCTCTTGGAACAATTTTAAGAAGGGTAAGAAAAAACAAGCATACAAAGATCATTTGCATTGCTGATAATGTAATTCCCCATGAGCATCGGCCTGGTGATACTACATTCACACGTTATTTCCTAAAAAGTTGCGATGCGTTCATCACCATGAGTGAAAAAGTGATGGCTGATCTACGATTGTTCCAGAAGGATAAGCAAGGTAAGATCGTTCAGCATCCTTTGTATGATACTTTCGGCAGCCCTTTATCAAAAGAAACTGCAAGACGAAATTTAGGATTGTCACAAGATGAAAAGATCATTTTGTTTTTTGGTTTTATCAGGCAGTATAAAGGGCTTGATATATTGCTTCATGCAATGGCAGATGAAAGAATCAAGAAAGCCAGGATAAAACTGATGATCGCCGGAGAATTTTATGAAGACAAAAGACAGTGCCTCGACCTGATCGATCAGCTAAAAATAAAAGAGCACCTTATTTTAAAAACAGATTTTATTCCAGATTCTGAAGTTCGCAATTATTTATGTGCTGCTGATGCAGTGATCCAGCCTTATCGTAATGCAACCCAAAGCGGCGTTACTCCCCTCGCCTATCATTTTGAAAAACCAATGGTGGTTACAAATGTTGGAGGGCTTGCTTCGTTGGTTCCACACGAAAAGGTTGGACTCGTTGCTGAACCAACTCCTCAGGCTATAGCTGATGCTATTCTTCGTTTTTATCAATTAGGAGAGAATTATTTTATTCCGCATCTTCGCACAGAAAAACAAAAATATAGCTGGGCAAATTTGGTTAATGCAGTGTTGAACCTTGTAGTTCGTGAAAAGTGAAACGTCAAACGTGAAATCAAAACCTTTCCTCTATGTTTATAAAATTAAATCACCAATCACTTGACGTTTATAAGGCTGTTCGAGAATTAATAAAAGAGATATATTTTATTTCTATCAAATTGCCTGGCGAAGAAAAATTTAACATGGTACAGCAAATGAGAAGAGCTGGATTATCAATTAAATTAAATCTTGCTGAAGGAGCATCACGGCGATCTCCGGTCGAAAGAAAAAGATTTATGGAGATTTCAAGAGGCTCATTAATTGAGGTTGATGCAATATTGGAAACTGCAGTTGATTTGAAATATTATTCATTTGAGGAATTAACCAGGGTTGGTGAATTATTAAATAAATCTTTTGCGATGCTTTCAAAAATGATGTAATGAGAGACTCTGCTTTTCACGTTTCACTTTTCACATTTCACGTAAAATGATCTATCGCAGCAAAGCACCTTTACGAATTGGATTGGCCGGTGGTGGCACTGATGTAAGTCCGTACAGTGACCTATACGGAGGAGCAATTTTGAACGCCACTATTTCATTGTATGCACATGCTACATTGGAACCATTGCCTGATAAAAAAATTATTTTGACAGCAACGGACAGGCAGGAAGAAGAAATATTTGACTCGGCAAAGGAATTGCCGACAAATGGGAAACTGGATCTGCTGAAAGGCGTTTATAACCGGATTCAAAAAGATCATGGCTTGCAGGGTGGTTTTAAGCTTTCAACTCATGTTGATGCACCGGCGGGATCAGGACTCGGTACTTCTTCTACTCTTGTTGTTGCTATTATAGGTGTGTTTGCAGAAATGCTTCGGCTACCTTTCGGAGAATATGACATGGCACATTATGCGTATGATATTGAAAGAAAAGATCTGAAGTTAGCAGGTGGCAAACAAGATCAATATGCGGCAACTTTTGGTGGTGTAAATTATATGGAGTTTTATGAAAATGACAAAGTGGTAGTGAATCCGTTGCGTATAAAACAACAATACCTTTTTGAATTAGAAAATAATTTGTTGTTGTATTACACTGCTACGAATCGTGATTCAGGAAAAATAATCGAACAGCAGGCAAAGAATGTGGAGAGTAAAAAAGAAACATCGATCGAAGCAATGCATCAATTGAAGCAACAGGCAATGATGATGAAAGAGGCATTGCTGAAAGGAAGATTAAATGAAATTGGTGAGATACTTGATTTTGGATTTCAACAAAAAAGAAAAATGGCAGAAGGGATCAGCAATTCATTGATGGAAGCTATTTATGAAACAGCAAAAGCATCAGGTGCATCGGGAGGAAAAATTTCAGGAGCTGGTGGCGGAGGTTTCATGATCTTTTATTGTCCTGGGAATACAAAATATGCAGTAATGCAAAGTTTAGAGAAATTTGGAGGTAAGACCCGACATTACCAATTCGTGGAGCACGGACTGACAACATGGACTATTTGAATTAAGAATTAAAAATTAATAATTAAGAATTGATGGATAAAATTAAAAAGATAATTAAGGCTTCAATAGATACTAAGCAATCAGTATTACAAAATGAAGGCTTATTAAAAACTATTGCTGTGAGTGTTGACGTAATTGTAAATGCGTTTCGTAATGGCAAAAGAGTCTATTTCTGTGGCAACGGCGGTAGCGCTGCTGATGCACAGCATTTGGCGGCGGAATTTTCAGGCAGATTTTATGCTGATCGAAAAGCATTACCTGCTGAGGCATTACATTGCAATACTTCTTACTTAACTGCTGTTGCAAATGATTATGGTTTTGATGAGATCTATTCAAGACTGATAGATGGAATTGGAGAGCAAGGTGATGTATTAGTTGGATTATCAACTTCTGGCAATTCTCCAAATATTTTAAAAGCTTTTAAGACAGCAAAGAAAAAAGAAATGATCACAATAGGATTTACTGGTAAAAGTGGCGGCGAGATGAGAACGTTATGCGATCATTTGATCAATATTCCATCAACTGATACGCCAAGAATACAGGAAAGTCATATAATGGTTGGTCATATCATTTGCCAGCTTGTGGAAGAAAAATACTTTACCCCCAATCCCTAAAGGGGAGTAAACAGCATGCAAGTCAAAGAAGCAATAATATTGGCAGGAGGTTTTGGAACGAGATTAAAAGAATCGGTTCCCGATCTTCCCAAATGTATGGCGCCGGTGAATGGACGACCATTTCTTTTTTATGTTATCAATTATTTGCGAAGCCAGGGAATTGAAAAATTCATTTTCTCTCTCGGGTATAAACATGAAGTGGTTGAAGACTATTTGCAAACCGAATTTGCTACACTCGATTTTCAATGCGTGATCGAAAAAGAACCATTGGGTACAGGCGGGGCAATTCTTGCTTCATGTTATAAAACTTCTGAACAAACGGTTTTAGTTGTAAATGGCGACACCATTTTTAAAGCTGACATTAAAAAGGCTTTTTCAGATCATGTTAAACATGATTCTGATTGTACGTTGTTGCTAAAACCAATGGAAAATTTTGATCGTTATGGCGTAGTAGTGTTAAATGAAGATGATTCTATAAAAAGTTTTGAAGAAAAGAAATTTTATAAAAGCGGGTTGATCAATGGCGGCGTTTATATCTTAAATACAGAACAATTTCTGACAGAAGAATTGCCTGGGAAATTTTCTTTTGAAAAAGATTTTTTGGAGAAATATTTTGAAACAAGAAAGATATATGGCTCTGTTCAGGACGAATATTTTATTGACATTGGGATCCCCGAAGATTATTTTCGAGTGCAACAAGAATTAAAACAACCTCCTCTTGGATTGAAAGATGTCAATAAAGAATGGACACTGTTTCTTGATCGTGATGGCGTCATTAATTATGAAAAGAAAGATGACTATATCCGCAACTGGCAGGAGTTTAAATTCTATGAAGGGGCAAAAGATGCTTTGAAAATTTTTGCAAGGAAATTCGGGACAATCATTGTTGTCAGCAATCAACGAGGTATTGGCAAAGGCCTAATGACCGAAGAAGAGCTTTTGGGTATTCATCAAAATATGCAGCATGAAATAGAAGATGCTAGGGGACGTATTGATGGCATATATTACTGCACTGCGGTCGACGCTAAAGCTATTTACCGAAAACCCAATCCTGGGATGGCATTTAGTGCACAAAGAGACTTTCCAGAGATCGACCTAAGCAAATCGATCATAGCAGGCAATAAACCAAGCGATATGCTTTTTGGAAAAAATGCGGGTATGTACTCGGTATATATTGCCTCTACCCATCCCGAAACTCCCTTTCCACACCCGAATATTGATCTCAGGTTCAATAGTCTTTCCGATTTTGCAAAAGCTTTATAAAAAGTTATAAAATACCCGGAACTATTTCCCGTTATTCTTCGTCTGGTAAAAGCAGTGTAACTTCGTAATCAAATACCAATGTTGAATTCTGTGAAAAAATCGATCCTTTCCATCCTAACAGTAATTGTATTACTTATCTCCTCGATCCAGGGATCCTCACAGTTCATTTCTAAGGCCGATAAAAAAACACTAGCGATCAAAGAAGATTCATTGCAGCAAATTGCCAGGTTTATGATCCTTGATACTTTGGAGGTGGGCAGGTTGCTTGCTTACAAGGATTTTGTGCCAACATTTATCAGGGCTTTGCAGGTCAAGAACTCATTTTATTATCCTTTTGATTCGGTACTTGGAATTTCAAAATTGTATGCCCCTGATAGTAGTTTCAGAATATTTACATGGTATGTTCAAATTGACGATTACTCTGGCTGGCAACGGGGATTTATTCAAATGAGAACTCAGGATGGATCTTTAAAAGGATTTCGCCTGCTTGATAAATCTGAATGGACTGACAATGCATACACGGCAGTTTGCAGGGACACAAGTTGGATTGGCGCTGTTTATTACAACATTATTAAAACCCAGTACCAGGGAAAAAGTTATTATACTCTTTTAGGCATCGATCATGAAGGTTTGCGAAGTAAAAAGAAATGGATAGATGTATTGACATTTGATGAAAAGAAGAGACCTGTCTTCGGTGGTGGTTTTAGTTTTAAAGAGGACAGTGTGATAAAACCAACGCAATCTCGTTTTAGTATCGAGTATAAAAAAGACGCAAGAACGTATGTGAATTATGAGCCCGATCTAAAATTGATCTTATTTGATCATTTGATATCTGAAACAGATGAGCCTGATTTTCCCTGGACATATGTTCCCGATGGAGATTATGAGGGATTTAAATGGCAGAATGGACAATGGGTTCATGTAAATAAAGTATTTAACTATAAACTGGAAGATGGTCAGGCTCCGGTTGGCGATCCATTAATGGATTATAAAGGAAATAAAAACGAGGACAAACTAAAGCAGAAAACTGACGCGAATAAAACAAAGAAACCCGGCGGAAATTAATTTTTTTCTTCTAACTTTTCAGCGTCTTCAATACTTTTATTTCTTACGATCTCTGTAAAATTCTGTTCCATTCTGCGTAGACGAGAATACAATTTCAATATCAGGAAAAAAAGAAAAAGAATAGACAGGTAAAATAACAGATCGGCACCACGACCCACTCCTGCCCAATGAGCAATTTTATTTGAATACTCAGGAAATAAAACCAGCAGCGTTCCTGTAATGATAAATAACCCGATCAGGAAAACATCAAACAAGGTGTTGCGAAGACGTACATACATGTACACCCCAATAAGAATAACACCTGCTGCTAATCCTACCTGGATAAGGGTCATCAGTCAAAAATTTTATTCAAAACAAGATCAAAAAAAATGCGAATACTATTCAGCAAAGATTGCCCTTTTTTCTTCGAATAACCAGTATAATGTATATGTACGGGAAACTCACCGAACTTTAGATCATGCTTTTTTATTTCTTTGAGTATTTCAGTGGCATGTGCCATGCGATTTTCTTTCAAATGAATACTCTTTGCCGCATGCCTGTTCATAACACGTAAGCCATTATGTGCATCAGTAAGCAAAATACCTGTAAACAGGTAATTCAGGTAACAAGCGGCTTTTAACAACAGCTTTCGTCCGACACTGATATTTCCCCCTGATCCCGGCAAAAACCTGGAGCCAAGAACAATCTCCAGTTGATCCTCCTTCAATTTCTGAAGCATACCATCAATATCATTTACATCATGTTGGCCATCGGCATCGAAAGTAACCAAATATTCTGCACCTCTTTTCAACGCAACACTTATTCCTGTTTGTAAAGCTGCTCCCTGTCCCAAATTCAAACGGTGGCGGATATAGATCAAAGGAATCTCTTTAAGCTGTTCTCTGGTATTATCAGTTGAATGGTCATCTACCACTATTATTGAATAATCTTTTTCAATAATAGCAGCAATTGTTTCTCGAATAATACCGGCTTCGTTATAGCATGGGATAACTACAAATATTGTTTTCTTGTCACTCAAGTTTTGGATTATTTATTATCTATGGGTACATCAAATAAAAGGTAGCAATAATTAACATGTCCCACGGGTTTATATTTCTTTAGCCATTCAAACTTACCAGTGCCATAGATATCAACAAAATCATTCAGGCCTATCACAATTTCACCCTGCTGTGGTTCAGATGTCGCTATTTTAACATCAGGGTGTTTTGCAAGATATTTTTCCAATGCATAATAACCCTGTCCGTAGTCAAGGCTGGCATCAGCCATGATCTTATACGCATTCGTTTTGTTGCCTATAAACTCATTAGTATATGAAATAAGGTTTGGAAAATAAAAGTAAAACCCGGCCAATGAATAAACTGCTAAAATAACTGCGCCAGCAAGTTTGTATTTTTTTTTCCAATCCATCGTTGCCAATCTTCCTGCCAGCACATACAACAACGGGTAGAAAAGGATAATATGCCGGTTGCCCGATTGAATGGAAAGAAAGAAACTAAAAAAGATCAAATAATATAATAGACCAAACCCAATAATAAACTCTGAAGAAAGCAGAGAAAACCGTTTTACATTTCTTGCATATACTAATGCAAGCAATAGAAAGATCATGAGATATGGTATCGGTGTTTTGTAAATCAACATCAGCAGGTAATAATTCCAAAAGCCCCTGTCTGATCTGAATTCACCATTAAGATAATTCCTCCCTCCTGCAAGAGGGTTGCCTGCGCCAAGTTCTGTCATGTGGTAAGTGATATCAATCCCCTCTATATAAGGAACAGGCAATGGCAAAGGAATTCTGCTGATAACAGGTATTTGCTGAAAAGATTGGAATGTGGCGCTGCCGAAATTATATTCCTCCAGTTTTTTTCCACTTCCATTAAACAGGTAAGCAGTATTGATAACTCCTATACTGATCACAAACAAAACAATGAGCCGTACAAAATTCTTCTTCCAATTTCTAAAAATTGTTTTCCGGTTGATAAGTATAAACAAAGATAATAAAGCAAATATGGGGAGTAAATGAAGAAGGGAATACTTTGAAACCTGCGCTATACCAAAACTGAAACTAAAAAGTATAAAATATTTCCAACCTGAATTATTGACAAACTTGTAGAAGTAATAAAATGTTGTCAGCGCCAACAAAGCTGTATAGGCATCGGTGGTTAATAGTGTGTCATGAGCATTAACATTGGGACAAAAAACAAAGAGGAATAAAGAAAGGACTCCTCCCCATTCACCAAAAAGGTCTTTCGACCATTTATAAATATAAATACCGATCAGCAGGCAAACCAGCAAGGTCATATATCGGCCATGCATGATATCGCTTAGTCCCCCATCTGTTTTGCTAAGTTTACGATCCAATAGCTGCTCCACTGCGCGGGGTATAGCATTTACACCTGTGATAGGCATAGCAGTCGCATCATCATAGATAAATACTTTTTGAGTTTGGCCTTTTAATATTCTTTTTCCATAGCTCCAATGATCCATTTCATCATAAGTAACCGAATTGCGGGGAATAGCTATAAGACCGTTGATAAGATAAACAGTAAATAATACAAGCACAAAATAAAAATGAAACGCTCTTTTGCGAAGCATTATGCAATATAGAAGGTGATATACAGACACCTCCAATTATTTATTCACTATTCACGACTAACCATTTAGTGATATTGGATATCACCCGGCTGATGCATGAAATTTGATTAACTTCGCCCACCCCAAAGGCCTTTCAGGAGAACAAACCATGATAAGCATCATAATTAATAGAACGAATAATTAAAAAAGCAAGACCCTGTAGTTACCATCTTAATCTATGAACAAAAAAACAGTGCTTATTATAGGCGCCGGTCCAGCTGGATTAACCGCGGCTTATGAACTGATAAAAACAGGGGATTTCGTCCCCATCATAGTAGAAAAGCTGGATATACCAGGTGGATTAAGCAGAACAATAAATTATAAGGGTAACAGAATAGATATTGGCGGTCATAGGTTTTTTTCAAAATCTGATAAGGTGCTCGAATGGTGGTTGAAGATTCTGCCGCTGGAAAGTGGGACCGACGAGGAGGTTAAGATCAGCTATCAAAACAAATCCAGAACATTTAAAAATTCTAATTCAGCTGCCGATACAACTTCCGATAATGTTATGCTTGTACGGGAACGGAACTCAAGAATCTATTTTTTGAATCAGCTATTTCCTTATCCTGTAAAATTGAGCGGTACTACTTTTAGAAAACTTGGTGTGCAACGTACCTTCAAAATTCTTTTAAGTTATTTCGTTTCAAAAATCTCGCCTTTAAAACCTGAGAATACACTGAAAGATTTCCTTATTAACCGCTTTGGTAAAGAATTATATAAGACTTTTTTTGAAGCTTATACCCGGAAAGTATGGGGAATTGAGGCAGAAAAAATTCCTTCTGAATGGGGAAGACAACGGATCAAGGGAGTTTCTGTCTCGGCAATAATTACTAATGCCATAAAGAAAAAAAGGAAAAATGATGTACAACAGAAAGAAACAGAAACCAGCTTTATTGAAAAATTTTTATATCCAAAGTATGGACCGGGTCAGTTGTGGGAAAAAGTATCAGATGATATCATTAAAAAAGGCGGTACTATTTTATACAATTATGAAGTAACTGGATTAAACACCAGTGAGGGTGCCATTCAAAATGTAGAAATAACTGATAAAAATAATAGTAATAACCGTACAATTTCAGCCGATTTTTTTATATCAACAATGCCGATAAAAGATTTGATGAATGCATTGAAACCTATACCGGAAGGAAAACTAATGCAAGTGGCCGATGGGCTGGAATATCGGGAGTTTATTTCCATCGGACTTTTAGTAAAAAAATTAAAGCTGAAGGATAAAAATGGAAATATGGTCAGGGATAACTGGATATATATTCAGGAAAGGAACGTAAAACTTGGAAGATTACAGATATTTAATAATTGGAGCCCCTGGATGGTAAATGATCCGGCGACTATTTGGTTAGGATTAGAATACTTCTGTCAAAAAGATGACAACCTTTGGCGGATGACCGAAGAAGAATTATTAAATCTTGCTGAAGAGGAACTAATAAAAATAGGCATCATAGAAGATAATGTGGTAATAGATGGGACGGCGATAAAAGTTGAAAAAGCTTATCCTTCTTATTTGGGTGCCTATAACGAACTGGATTTACTACGCAACTATCTGGAGGGATATAAAAACCTGTTTCTCGTCGGGAGAAACGGTATGCACCGATACAATAACCAGGACCACTCTATGCTGACAGCCATGGAAGCCGTAAATAAAATAATTAAAGGCGATACAGACAAGTCATCCATATGGTCCATCAATACTGAAGATATTTACCACGAAGAATCTTAAATTTAGAATCCATGTTAACCGGCTTAATCAAGTCTTTCACATGCCTGCTTTTTTTTATTTTATTGTGGTTGTCACCAGCATTCAGAAATACGATTACCCGGTACTTTAACCACATTGAAAATTTCCTTACAAAGAATAAGAGAATTGTTATCATCATAACATTTGGTTTGTATATCGTCATTACTATTCTTCTTCAATTCTATCATTCAATTGATGGTGATGAAACACAGGCCTGGTTGATAGCCAGAGATTCAGGATCACTATGGAAAATGTATTCTTTAATGGGGTACGAAGGAAGTCCCGGATTATGGCATACGCTATTATTCCCGTTGGCCAGATCCGGCGTGCCTTTCCAGGTTATTTATTTACTTAATCATTTGTTTGCTATCACTGCCATTTTCCTTTGGTTGCGGTTTGCGCCTTTCCCTTTATTTATACTGATATTATTTCCGTTTATTCATATTTTTCTTACTGAATATTCCATCAATGCAAGAAGCTATGCTTTAAGTATCTGTCTGCTATTCACAGCACTGACTCTTTATAAGTACTCATATAATAAATGGTTACTTTGGTCGTTTGTCTTTCTCCTATTTGCTAATACTAATATTCCTTCGGCTTTACTCACCTGCGGCTTTGCACTGTTTCTTTTCCTAAGCCGGGTTTTTTTAAAGAACAAAATACATGGGAAGGCTTTGGTGGTAATAGGAACGGGAATTATGTTAGCAGTTATACAAGTATATCCTTCTAATGATCTTGCCAGGGAACTCTCAGAATTCAAACTTCAAATTACTTCAGGGGACAAAATAATAGCTTCTATGATCACAGGCGCCCCATCTTTAAGCATTCTTATTTATCTTGCGATTCTCTCACAAGTAATAGTTAGCTTTAAAAATAGATTTCTATTATACGGATTTTTGTCTGCTCAAATAGCACTATTCTCCTTCTTTCTTTTCAAATATCATGGTGACCTTCGACATCATTTCTTTCTGATTTTGAGTATCCTTATGTTTCTCTGGATTGATGACATCAAAGAAAATAAAAAAAAAGTAACCTATCTTTTTCTTTTCTCCATGCTGATCCTAATGATCCCAACTGCAGGACGTATAGCTATAAATAAGATAAAAAACTACAGTGAATATGTACAAGAAATGGCATATTTTATAAACAATGACATACATCCTGATTCAACAGCATTTATTGCTTGTCATCCCGGCAATATCAGTGTAGGTATATTACCTTACATGAGTATCAAATCGATTTATATGCCGGATAGCAGGATGTGGGGAAGCTATGTAACATGGAATCAGCAAAGAGAATCGAATATTTTCAATCCGGGCATTGTACAAAATATAACAGACCTGTCAAAGGATCATCCGGGATATAAAAACTACTATTACTTAACTATACACGAAGTGCCGGCTGACTCAGTAAAATATTATCATATTGAACTATTAAAGAAAACAACCAGTCAATACCTGATAAGCATGGGAAGTGAGTGGCAAACTTATTATTTATATAAACTTCCGGGAAAATAGATTAACTAAAACATACTACTTATAACTGACTATTCATCCAGCTTCAATACGGCCAAAAACGCCTCCTGTGGCACTTCCACTGTTCCGATCTGGCGCATACGTTTCTTACCTTCTTTTTGTTTTTCTAAAAGTTTACGTTTACGGCTTACGTCACCGCCATAACATTTTGCAGTAACATCTTTTCGCATTGCAGAAATATTTTCACGGGCAATGATCTTGGCGCCGATCGCAGCTTGTATAGTTATCTGGAATTGCTGACGCGGAACCAGTTCTTTCAACTTTTCACAAAGTTTTCTTCCAAAATCCTGTGAGCGGCTGCGATGTATCAATGCACTTAATGCATCTACTTTGTCACCATTCAAAAGAATATCCATTTTTACAATATCACTTTCACGATAACCTATCGGGTGATAATCAAAAGAAGCATAACCGCGGGTTTGTGATTTTAGTTTATCATAAAAATCAAAAACGATCTCAGTCAATGGCATTTCAAACAACAACTCAACTCTTGTTGGCGTCAGGTAATGCTGATTAATAAGAATACCACGTTTACCCAAACAAAGGGTCATGATATTGCCAATATATTCTGGCTTGGAAATTATCTGTGCTTTGATAAAAGGTTCTTCGATCCTTTCAGTCTTTACAGGGTCAGGAAATTCAGTAGGATTATTTACAGTCACCTGTTCTCCTTTTGTTGTATAGGCAATAAAACCAACGTTGGGAACCGTAGTGATCACCGTCTGATTAAATTCTCTTTCTAATCTCTCTTGTATGATCTCCATGTGCAGCAATCCTAAAAAGCCGCAACGAAAACCAAAACCAAGTGCCTGTGATGTTTCTAATTCATATGTTAATGAAGCATCGTTGAGCTGCAGCTTGTCCATACAATCACGCAGCTCTCCAAAGTCATCGGTATCTATCGGGAAGATGCCTGCAAATACCATCGGCTTTACATCTTCAAAACCCTGTACCATTTGCGGGTTAGGATTTGATGCAACAGTGATCGTATCTCCCACTTTTACTTCTTTCGCTACTTTGATACCCGTAATGATATAACCCACATCGCCGCATTGTACTTCACTTCTTTCCGACATTTTCAATTTCAGGATACCCACTTCATCGGCATCATATTCCTGGTCAGTGGAAACAAATTTTACTTTATCTCCTTTCTTTATTTTGCCATTAAGAATACGATAGTAAACAATAATACCGCGAAAAGAATTAAATACACTGTCAAAGATCAGTGCCTGCAGCGGTGCATTCGGGTCACCTTTAGGAGCAGGGATTCTCTCAACAATGGCATCAATGATCTCAGGAACACCTAATCCTGTTCTTGCACTTGCCAATAAGATCGTTTCGGGCTTGCAACCCACAAGATCCACTATCTGATCCGTTACTTCATCTACCATTGCGCCATCCATATCAATTTTATTGATAATAGGAATGATCTCAAGGTCATTTTCAATAGCGAGGTATAAGTTACTGATGGTCTGTGCCTGGATACCCTGTGTAGCATCCACTAAAAGCAGGCACCCCTCGCAGGCAGCCAGAGCCCTGCTCACTTCATAGCTGAAGTCCACATGGCCGGGAGTATCGATCAGGTTCAGGATATATTCCTTGCCGTCCTTATGTTTATAATTGATCTGGATCGCATGGCTCTTAATGGTAATACCCTTCTCTCTTTCAAGGTCCATATCATCAAGCACCTGGTCCATCATATCACGGTCGCTGATGGTGCCGGTGCTTTGTAAAAGACGATCTGCCAGGGTGGATTTGCCATGGTCAATATGTGCAATAATGCAAAAATTCCGGATGTTCTTCATGTACTTTTTACCTCATTTTTCGAGGTGGCGAAGGTAACGAAAAGCGGCGAGAGAGAAGGGATTATGTAGCCGGCTTTTGACCCTTGATTGGACTTCTGTTGCGACGCTCCGTTCAGGGTTCGGGAATTCTATTTAGCAATATCTTTATGTCTC
>DATDCP010000150.1:0-14085 GCA_036524255.1 Chitinophagaceae bacterium | reverse complement strand
ACCAGGAAAATAAATTATATGTTTAAAGACGCGACAATAAATGAAATTAATGAAGTGATGCAACAGTCATGGACTGCATTTCATGTTTATAGGAAAATGAGTTTGAAACAAAGAGCAGATTTCATGCGAACAGTAGCAATTGAATTGGAAGCATGTGGTGATGAATTGATTCAGACTGCTATGAGAGAAACAAATCTCCCCGAGGCAAGAATGAGAAATGAAAGAGGAAGAACAATATTTCAATTAAATTCTTATGCCGATGCATGTGAAAGAGGAGAGTGGCTGGAAGCAAGAATTGATACAGCTATTCCTGATAAAAACCCACCAAAGCCGGGTATAAGAAAAATGTTAGTGCCACTTGGGCCTGTTGTTGTTTTTGGTTCTTCCAATTTTCCTTTTGCTTATTCTACTGCAGGTGGCGATACGGCCTGTGCATTTGCAGCAGGTTGTCCTGTTATCATCAAAGCACATCCGGCACATCCGCAAACGTCCGAAACAGTTGCTAATGCTATTTTAAAAGCAGCCGATAAATGCAAGATGCCTAAAGGAATTTTTGCTCATGTTCATGGTGTTTCTTTCGAAGTTGGTAAAACGTTGGTGATGCACCCGCAAACAAAGGCTGTTGGATTTACAGGATCATTTATTGGAGGTAAACAATTATTCGACTGGGCCAATCAGCGCAAAGAGCCTATTCCTGTTTTTTCAGAAATGGGAAGTGTCAATCCTGTTTTTCTTTTGCCAGGAAAATTAAAACAATCCCCTGCTGATATTGCAAAAATGTATGCAGAGTCCATTACATTGAGCGTAGGACAATTTTGTACAAACCCGGGGTTGATCATCGGTATTGATAGTGATGAACTGAAAACTTTTGTTCATGAACCAGGAAATGTAATTCAGCAGACTTCTTCCGGTTTAATGTTGCATCCCGGAATTGCAAAAGCATACAAAGAGAAAAGAGGAACTGCTTTAATACAGAAAGATGTGCAGCTCGTTGCCGAATCTGAAATATCGGTAAAGGAAAATGAAGGACTGCCAACAATAGCTACCGCGTCGGGGCAGGCATTTTTAAATAATCCTGTTCTTCACCAGGAAGTATTTGGTCCCTATTCATTGGTCATTCGTTGTAAAGACATGAATGAAATGACGGAAGTGGCAAAACATCTCGAAGGGCAATTGACCTCAACCTTAATGGCAACCGAGGATGATATAAAAAATAATGATGAATTAGTTGAAGCAGTAAAAAATATTTGCGGCCGTTTTATTTTAAATGGAGTTCCGACAGGCGTTGAAGTTTGTTTAAGCATGCATCATGGTGGGCCATTCCCAGCCACAACTGATTCAAGATTTACTTCAGTAGGAGCAGATGGAATAAAAAGGTTTGCAAGACCAATTGCATTTCAAAATTGGCCTAATGATTTATTGCCGGACGAATTGAAAGATGAAAATCCTTTGAAGATTTGGAGAACTATAAATAATGAGTTAAAAAAATAGACTAAGAGAATAAAAGAGAGAAAGAGAAAAGGGGTTTTCAATAATTCTCTTTGTCTCCTTTTCTTTTTTGATCTCTTAGCAAAAAAATAAAGTATGAAAAAACTTGCCCTACTACTGCTACCACTTTCTTTATTCGCTCAGCAAAGCAAACCAACAAGCGGAGCAGAAAAACTTGCTGCATTTGAAAAACAAAAAAAAATGATGCAATCATCTCCGTATGAAAATTTACAATGGAGATTGGTCGGCCCTGATATTCGTAGTGGTCGCAGCACAGATGTAGAAGGAATAACCGGTGCGCCAAACATTATTTATGCTGCATTCGCAACTGGTGGTTTATGGAAAACAGAAGATGCAGGTAATACATGGAAACCAATTTTTGATAATGAAGCAACGCAATCAATCGGTGATATTGCATTAGCTCCCTCCGATAAAAATATTTTGTATGTAGGAACTGGCGAGGCAAACATATTTCGTGCTTCATTACCGGGTATAGGTATGTACAGATCAAATGATGCAGGAAAAACTTTCAAGCATATTGGTTTGGAAAATTCAGGAACGATCGCAAGAATTATTGTTCATCCAAAAGATCCAAACATTGTTTATGTAGCAGCAAGTGGCAACGAATGGACATCTAATAAAGATCGCGGTCTTTATCAAACAACAGATGGGGGCAAAACCTGGAAGAATATTTTATTTGAAAGTGAGAAAAGTGGTTGCATTGACCTGGTGATCGATCCAGCTGATCCAAATACTTTATACGCATCATTCTGGAGTAGAACAAGAAAAAGATGGAGTGATCCAATGCCAGAAGATGGTGATTATGTCTATAAAACAACAGATGGTGGCAAAACATGGAAAAAAATTGTAAACGGATTGCCTGATACAAAGAATACAGGAAGGATCGGTATTGCAATTTCACAATCCAATCCGAATGTGTTGTATGCTTTTGTTGATGATCATAATAAAAAAAGAGACCCCAGGCCAAATGAAACGGATAGCTATGAAAGAAAAGTGCAAAAGGTGGTGATCGGTGGCGCTATTTACAGAAGCAATGACAAAGGTGAAACATGGCAGAAACAATCAGAGATACATGATTTCTTTACGCCATTCTCCGGCACTTATGGTTGGGTATTTAGTCAAATTCGTGTTGATCCAAAAGATGAGAATGAAGTGTATGCATTTGGCGTCGGAAAAGGGATCAGCAGAGATGGTGGAAAAACCTGGAAACAATGGGAACCTACCGATACAACCAGTGACTGGACACATGGAGATAATCATGCAATGTGGATCGATGAAAGAGATACTGATCGTATGGTCGTTGGCAATGATGGAGGAGTTACGCTTACTTACAATGGTGGGATAAAATGGAAAAACTTTTTTGATAAAATTCCAACCACACAATTCTATACAGTTTCGTATGATATGAAAAACCCATTTAATGTTTTCGGTTCCGTGCAGGATGAAGGAACAATGAGTGGGAATATCATGAACACATTTGGAAAAGATCCTGATACTACTCTTCGTCCATGGCGAATGGCTCCCGGTGGTGAAGGAACACAAATTCAAATTGACCCAACGAACGCTAATATCGTTTACTCATCTACTTATTATGGTAGATTAATGAAAACTGATATGAGTAAATCACGTCGTGAAGGTGTAAAAAGAATGGCTTCATTTGATGTTGGACGCATTGATTCACTTCGTGGTGAATGGCTGGCAGGTACTATTATAAGCAGGTTTGATAATAAAACGATCTATCATGGCCTGCAGCATTTATATAAAACAACCGATACGGGTGAAACATGGAAAAAGATAAGCCCTGATCTTACATATAATAGTGAATCGGCTAAGGGAGTCTATCCCTATCTCATATATCACCAGGCGATAACTGCGATTGCCGAAGGAGAAAAGCCCGGCATCATTTATACAGGAACAGATGATGGCCGTATATGGTTGACATTGGATGATGGAGCAAACTGGAAAGAAATAACGAAGGGTTTGCCCAATAACAAACATGTGATAAAACTTACACCGTCCAAATACAAAGCTTCGAGGGTCTATCTCGCATTGAATGATCGCCGGGAAGATAATAGCACACCCTATTTATTTGTGTCGGAAGATTATGGCAGCAAGTGGAAACCTATCACCGGCAATCTTCCTGCTTCTCCTGCTAATGTGATAATCGAAGATCCTGATAAGGACAATGTATTGTATTGCGGAACAGATTTCGGTGCATACATTAGTAAAGATTCAGGCAAAACATGGATGGCCATTAATGGAAATATTCCGGCATCTGTTTCGGTGAATGATATGTTCATTCATCCAAGAGATAAAAAACTCGTGATTGGAACGTATGGAAGAGGTGTTTATGTGATTGATGATTTATCAAAGTTGAGATAGAATTATTATTAACCCAACATTAGTAATATTATTTAGCTTCCGTTGCGACGCTCCGTTCAGGTTACTCTTCGCTTATCAACAATGGCGTTGCAGTTTACCCAGAGCAAAGCGAAGGGTCGCACTCTTGTACTTTCTGTAACTCTATTCGGCAAATGAAGAATAAACCAAATACAAAGTCTTTTCCCAATTCCCCCTTTAAGGGGCTAGGGGGCTTTAACTTTCATTGCATAGATGCACATACTTGTGGTAATCCTGTTAGACTTGTCGCAGAAGGAGGACCCGAGCTGGATGGAAAGAACATGAGTGAAAAACGTCAGCATTTCTTAAAAGAGTATGATTGGATAAGAAAAGGATTGATGTTTGAGCCTCGCGGACATGACATGATGAGTGGAAGTATTTTGTATCCCCCACATGATCCGCAAAATGATTTTGCAGTTTTATTTATTGAAACGAGTGGCTGTCTTCCAATGTGCGGTCATGGAACTATCGGCACAATTACAATTGCAATTGAAGAAGGTCTGATCACTCCAAAAAAACCGGGTATAATAAAAATGGAAGCCCCGGCTGGTCTTGTTAATATTACTTACAAACAGGAAGGAAAGAAAGTGAGTTCAGTAAAACTTACTAATGTTCCTGCATATCTGGATAAAGAAGGAATAACTGCTGAATGCCCTGAACTTGGCGAATTAGTAATTGACGTTTCATACGGTGGAAATTTTTATGCGATAGTTGATGTTCAGGAAAATTTTAAAGGATTAGAACATTATCCCGCAGATAAATTGATTGCATGGGCAAGAGAATTAAGAAAAAACATAAATGCCAAATATGAATTTGTTCATCCTGAGGACCCAACGATCAATAGTTGTTCACATATTCTTTGGGCTGGCGCTGTGATCGACAAAACATCAACGGCCCGTAATGCTGTATTTTATGGAGATAAAGCAATTGATCGAAGCCCTTGCGGTACAGGGACGAGTGCAAGAATGGCGCAGTGGTATGCAAAAGGAAAATTGAAAAAAGGAGATGTATTTATTCATGAAAGTATAATTGGCAGTAAATTCAACGGCACAATTGAAGAAGAGCTAACAGTGAATGGAAAGCCAGCCATAAGACCGGGTATAGAAGGCTGGGCTAAGATCTTTGGATACAATACAATTTCGATAGATAAAGATGATGATCCGTATGCGTATGGGTTCCAGGTAGTGTGATGTTGAAATTATATCTCACAGATAACACGGATTATCACAGATCAATTTCTGTGTGAATCTGTGAAATCCGTGAGAAACAAAAAAAACGTAATGAAACAGTATTTAATTATAGCGCAGGATGGAAAAGATGATGATGCATTGAACAGAAGGAAAGAAGTAAGACCGCTTCATCTCGCCGGAGCTAAGAAGCTTAAAGAAAATGGCAACTTTGTGATCGGCGGAGCTATGCTTGATGATGGTAGTAATATGCGAGGCTCAATTATGATCGTTCAGTTTGAAACACAGGATGATTTTCAAAACTGGTATGATAATGAGCCTTACATTACACAAGGAGTTTGGAAAATGATTGAAGTGAAGCAGTTTCGGGTAGCGGAGGTATAACCCAAATCCCTGAAGGCTCTCGTGCACAAAACTGCTTATTTGAAATGTTTAATAATCCGTAGGGATTAAATATTAATAGCCCCGGATTTTAATCCGAGGATGAAAGAATAAGTAAAGAGTAAGAACCCCGTAGGGGTTCAACCAAATAGCTGAATAGAATTGTATAGTACAAGAGTGCGACGCAACAAAAGTTTAATAGTAATTCAAAAGCTGGCTATATGAAAAAAATAAAATTCATTCTGATCGCAGGTTTGTTTTCTGTAAATAGTTTTTCGCAAGCATCCTTACAGAAAATCGAGCCGGTAAATTTTTCAGATGTGAATATTACAGATCAATTTTGGAAGCCAAAGATCGATAAGGTAGCAACGAAGACTTTATCCGCCTGTATTTATCAAACAGAAGTAGCAACACCGCGAATAAAAAACTTTGAAAGGGTGGCAGCAAAGAAGGGCGAACAGCATCAAGGAATTTTTTATGATGACAGCGATGTCTTTAAGGCACTGGAAGCTATGGCTTATTCATTGAAAACTCATCCGAGTGCAGAGATGGAAAAGAAATGCGATGAATGGATCGATAAGATTGCAGCGGCGCAACAACCAGATGGATATCTGAATACCTGGTACACATTGAAAGGTTTGCAGGATCGCTATACAGATATGAGCATGCATGAGGATTATAATGCAGGGCACATGATCGAAGCAGGGGTGGCTTATTTTAATGCAACTGGTAAGAGAAAATTATTGGATGTATGTATCAAATGGGCTGACCATTTTGATGCATTGTTTGGACCGGGTAAGAGTCATTGGGTGACTGGTCACCAGGAATTGGAGCTGGCTTTGGTGAAATTGTATAAAGTAACAAAGAATGAGAAATATCTGAAGCTGGCTGATTGGTTGCTGAGTGAACGTGGTAAGAAATTAGCGAAGGGATATACGTGGACAGATTGGAAAGACACCGCTTATGCACAGGATGTTTTGCCGGTAAAACAGCAAACACAAATTACAGGACATGCGGTTCGTGCAATGTACATGTATACTGGTGCTGCTGATGTAGCTGCGCAAACCGGTGATGCAGATTATATAAAAACAATGCGTACTGTTTGGGAAGATGTGGTGTTTCGTAATATGTATATCACTGGTGGCATAGGTTCTGCAGGAAGTAATGAAGGTTTTTCTGTTGATTATGATCTGCCGAATGAGCAAGCATATTGTGAGACCTGTGCAAGTGTAGGAATGGTTTTTTGGAATCAGCGGATGAATTCTTTAACTGGAAATGCAGAGTATATTGATGTGTTAGAAAGAAGTTTATACAATGGTGCATTAGATGGTTTAAGTTTGAGCGGTGACCGTTTTTTTTATGGCAACCCGTTGGCAAGTCGCGGTCAGCACCAGAGAAGAGAATGGTTTGGTACAGCTTGTTGCCCTGCAAACATTGCAAGGTTAGTTGCTTCACTGGGAAATTATATTTATGCAAAGAGTAATGATGCGATCTATGTGAATTTGTTTGTGGGAAGTAATACAACGATTCCTTTGAAGAGCGGGAATGTAGGAGTGAAGATGGAAACGAATTATCCGTGGGATGGCAAAGTAAAGTTGATGATCGATCCGGCTAAAAATTCAAAATTCAGTTTGTATCTCCGTGTTCCCGGCTGGGCACAAGGTCAAACATCAACTAACGATCTTTATGATCTTTCTGATTTCGGCTCTGCTATCATTTATCTAAAAGTAAACGGTAAAGATGCAGCAGTAAGAATGGAGAATGGGTATATGATCATTAATCGTGAGTGGAAGAAAGGTGATATTATTATGTATGAGTTGCCAATGCAAACAAATAAAGTAATCGCAAGAGAAGAATTGAAACAGGATAAAGGCCGGATCGCAATTCAACGCGGTCCGGTTGTATATTGCATCGAAGGAGCAGATAATAATGGTAAGGCTTGGAATGTTATCATTCCTGAAAACACGAAATTTGAAACGATAGATTATAAAGTGCTTGACGAGTCAGTAAAAGCATTAACTGCTGAAGTACCGGTTATAACAGTTGGTGAAGATGGATTATCATTAAAAACAGAAAAGAAAAAAATTATTGCTATACCATATTATACATGGGCAAACAGGGGGAAAAATGAAATGCAGGTTTGGTTGCCAACAAAAATTAATGATGTAAAGCTGAATTACTAAATCATATCAAATCAAAACTAAAAAATGAAAAAGAATCTCGTTATTTTAATTATTGCCGCAATTCTTCTTAGTTGTAAACTGATGCCAAAAGAAGAAGAAAAAGTAAATATAAAACCAATGACAGAAAAAACTTTATATGGAATGATCGGCGCCGACAGTGTATTTCAATATACGCTGACCAATAAGAATGGAATGGTTGTAAAAATTCTGAATTACGGCGGAACTGTAACAAATATTATTACCCCTGATAAGAATGGGAAAATGGGTAATGTGATTCTTGGCTATGATTCATTGAGCGGTTATCTGCAAACTGGTAATCCTTTTTTCGGATGTTTAGTTGGCCGTTATGCAAATAGAATTGCGAATGCAAAATTTACGCTCGATGGAAAAGAATATACATTGGCAAAAAATGATGGCCCGAATACTTTACACGGTGGATTGAAAGGATTTGATAAAGTGGTCTGGACCGTAAAATCTTTTAATGATTCAGGCTTGCTCCTTTCTTATTCAAGTAAAGATGGGGAAGAAGGCTATCCGGGTAATTTTACCGCAGATGTTATGTATTCTTTGAGTGATGACAATGGTTTAAAGATCGATTATACTGCGGTTACGGATAAAGCAACACCCGTGAATCTTACCAATCACAGTTATTTTAATTTGTCCGCAGGTGCTGATTCAACTATACTTGATCATGAACTGATGTTGAAAGCCGAAAAATACACACCTGTAAATAGAACTTTGATCCCGACGGGAAAAATTGATGATGTAAAAGGGACGCCGATGGATTTCACTACATCGAAAAAGGTAGGGAGAGATATTGCACAGGTTCCCGGCGGTTACGATCATAACTGGGTTTTTCAAAAACCTGAGAATAGGTTTGACCTGGTTGCTTCTTTATATCATCAGCCGAGCGGAAGATATATGGAGGTTCGTACAACCGAGCCGGGCATACAATTTTACAGTGGAAATTTTTTAAATGGCAGATTAAAAAATACAAGAGAGGGTGTTAAGTATGTAAAACATGCTGGCCTTTGCTTAGAAACGCAGCATTTTCCTGATTCACCTAATCAACCAGTTTTCCCAAATACTATTTTAAAACCTGGCGAAACTTACCAGCAGATAACCGTTTATAAATTCGGAACAAAATAGAACTGTGATTAACATGATTATAAAAAGATTATGAGGAAAGTTAGAAAGTGTTCTTTACTTTTCTCCCGATATCTATCGGGATTTTACCTTTCACTTCATTTTCACAGAGAAGTTTTGCCACCTGCTAAAAATTCTGGAAAATAAATGGAAAAATAAAAACACTATGAAGCATACATTCTATTTGATCATATTTTTTCTTTTTCTGAATACTTCTTTTGCGCAGCAAAAAAAATGGACTGCTGACGAAGCAAATAATTGGTATGGAAAACAAGGGTGGCTAGTTGGTGCGGATTTTCTGCCTAGTACTGCAATTAATCAACTAGAGATGTGGCAGGCCGAAACTTATGACCCGGCTACGATCAATAAAGAATTAGGCTGGGCTGCTGGTATCGGAATGAATGTGATGAGAGTTTACTTGCATGATCTTGCGTGGCAGGCGGATGCCGATGGATTTAAGAAACGTATGAATAATTTTTTGTCTATTGCAGCCAAACATAAGATCAAAACTCTTTTTTGCTTTTTTGATGATTGCTGGAATCCGGATGCTAAAACCGGGAAACAACCAGCGCCTAAACCCGGTGTTCATAATAGTGGTTGGGTAAGAAGCCCGAATAGATCAACTCATGATGATCCTTCGCAATGGAAGTATCTTGAAGAGTATGTAAAAGATATTCTGACAACTTTTAAAGGTGATGAAAGAATTCTTATGTGGGATCTGTATAACGAGCCAGCCAACAGTGGTTATGGAATGACATCAATGCCGCTATTGAAAAAGGTTTTTGAATGGGCATGGACTATAAGGCCATCGCAACCACTAACAGTAGGGGTATGGTTCATGGACTTTCCGGAGATCAATAAGTATCAATTGGAAAATTCTGATGTGATCACTTATCACAATTATTCTGATACAAACTCGATGAAGAAAGCGATAGATAGTTTGAGAAAATTTAGTCGACCTGTTATTTGTACTGAATATATGGCAAGGTCAAATAGCAGCCGGTTTGAAACTCATCTTCCGATCTTAAAAAGATATAATGTTGGGGCTATTAACTGGGGATTAGTTAGTGGTAGAAGTAACACTATTTTTCCATGGGGAAGTAAAGAAGGCAGCCCTGAGCCCAATCCATGGTTTCATGATGTTTTCAGAAAAGACGGAACAGCTTATGATGTAAAGGAAGTTGAATTAATAAAAAAATTAACAGGGAAGAAATGAAAAGAACATTTCTTCCCTTATCCATCTTTATTTCAATATTCTGCACTGCACAATCTTATGTGCCGGAGATCAGCAACAGTAAGATAAAAATAAAGCCAGTTGTTCCGATCAAGGCCTACTCATTTAACCTGAAAGATGTAAAGCTTTTGACCAGCCCGTTCAGACATGCAATGGAAATGGACAGCGCCTATTTACTTTCACTAAAGCCAAACAGGTTGTTGCATCGCTTTCACCAGTATGCTGGCCTGCCAACAAAAGATTCAGTATATCGTGGATGGGAAAGCGATGGGTTGTCGGGACATACATTAGGCCACTATCTTTCTGCTGCTTCAATGATGTATGTAGCTACTGGCAATGCTGAATTTAAAGATCGTGTCAGTTATATAGTTGACGAATTAGAGAAATGTCAGCAGGTAAGAAAGACAGGCTATGTTGGTGCAATACCAAAAGAGGATTCGATTTTTGGCAAAGTAGCGAAAGGGGAGATCAGTTCATCCGGTTTTGATCTGAACGGTGGTTGGAGTCCATGGTACACGGTGCATAAAGTAATGGCAGGGTTATGTGACGCTTATTTGAATTGCGACATTAAAAAAGCACTGGAAATAGCAGTGAAAATGTCTGATTGGGTTTATAATACAGTGAATCCTCTCGATGATTCTACAAGATTAAAAATGCTGAACTGTGAATACGGCGGCATGAATGATGTGCTGGCAAATATTTATGCATTTACAGGGGATAAAAAATATCTAGCTCTGTCTTATAAGTTTTATGATGAATTTGTAATGGGCCAATTGGCAAAACACATTGATCCGCTCCCTGGTAAACATTCAAACACAAATGTGCCAAAAGCCATTGGCAGCGCAAGTCAATATGAATTGACCGGTAATGATAGAGATAAAACAATTGCTTCCTTCTTTTGGGAGAGCATGGTGAAGCATCATACTTATGTAATTGGCGGCAATAGCAATTATGAATATTGCGGCAAACAGGATTCATTGAATGATCGTTTGAGCGATAATACAGCAGAAACCTGCAACACCTACAACATGCTCAAATTGACAAGGCATTTATTTGCATGGCAACCTTCCGGGGAACTGATGGACTATTATGAAAGAGCTTTGTATAATCATATTCTTGCTTCGCAAAATCCTGAAAATGGGATGATGACCTATTTTGTTCCATTGAGGATGGGAACAAAGAAAGAATTTAGCAGACCCTTTACAACTTTTACCTGCTGTGTTGGCAGTGGTATAGAGAATCATTCAAAGTATGCAGAACAGATATATAGTCATGGAGATCATGGAGAGCTGTTTGTGAATTTATTTATTCCATCAGTTGTTAGATGGAAAGAGCAAGGATTAATTCTTAAACAGGAAACGAATTTTCCTGAATCAAATACTTCGTTTCTTACTTATTTAGGCGATGCATCAAAAACATTTACTCTTCTGATCAGGAAACCATTTTGGTCAGCCGGAAGAACAAGATTTTTCATGAATGGTCGGGAAAATCAGAATATAAAATCTTACGATAATAATTTTGAGTTCGACAGGATCGATGGATACATTCCAATAAGAGTGACGATGAAAAAGAATGATAAACTCGAGGTGAGATTTAATATGCATCTCTATACGGAAGCGATGCCCGATAATCCAAACCGTATTGCATTTAAATATGGCCCAATAGTTTTAGCGGGTCAATTAGGAAAAGACATGCCTGATCCGGTTTATGGAACTCCTGTTCTATTAACAGATAATAAAAATATAAATGATTGGATAATATCCACATCACAACCTCTTCAATTTGAAATGAAAGAAGTTGGAAAACCATTTGATGTGAAACTGATCCCATTTTATAAAACCTATGATCAGTATTATAGTGTGTACTGGGATTATTTTACAAATGCTGACTGGGCGGCAAGACAGGCAGAATATGAAGCGGATAAGAAAAGAGCAAAAGAAATTGAAGGCCAAACAATCGATAATTTCAGAATAGGAGAGATGCAGCCTGAAAGAGATCATAATCTGAAAGCAAGCGAAAGAAGTTATGTAAGTGATGCAATAGGAAGAATGGGAAGAGAAGCAAGAAGAGACAATTATTTTTCGTTTGAAATGAAAACGAATAATGTCATTGGCTGTAATTTGTTATTGACCTATATTGGCGACGATAAAGACAGGAAGTTTGATATTCTCATTGAAGGTGTAAAGATCGCAACGGAAGAATGGAAAGGCGGCAAGACAGGAAAGTTCTATGATGTTGAATATAAAATTCCTGAAGCTCTGTTGAAGGATAAAGAAAAAATTACAGTGAGGATCGAAGCGAATTATGGCAAAACGGCCGGAAGAGTATTTGGAGCAAGGTTAATTAATGCTGTTAAAGCGAATGATCCTAATCCGGGACATGGTGAATAATTTCCATTAACAGTCGATATTTCGTTGATATCAAGTTGCTTTTTTCAAGTCGTCATTAGATTGCTTCGGCCTTCTGAAATATATTTGCCTGATTAGTTTGGAAGTCGGCCTCGCAATGACGAAGACCCTGCGAGGCCGCAGATTTTTTCGTCATTGCGAGGCTTGCGGGGAACGAAGTTGTAATGGATATTTGTTGACAGCAAGCCGAAGCAAACTAAAAGAGCAATTTGTATTTTAAAAGTTTGCTAAGAATTATTTCCTAAATAAAAAATAAATTTTCCGCTTAAGGCGGATCAAGAAACTATGAACGTAACAATTATCGGAGGCGGGGTTATAGGATTGAACTGCGCTTATTTTTTACAAAAAGAAGGACATAAAGTTACTGTTATTGAACGTGGTGACATTACCGATGGGTGTTCATTTGGTAATATGGGTTATGTTTCGCCATCGCATTTTATTCCATTGGCAACACCGGGTATTGTATCCAAAGGTTTAAAATGGATGATGAGTTCTTCTTCGCCATTTTATGTCAAGCCAAGGTTAAATCTTGATCTTATTCGTTGGGGAATGGCATTTTGGAAAAGCGCCTCTGCAAAAAAAGTGGAGGAGAATGCGCCGCATATGAATAATCTTTTGCAACTGACAAGGCATTTGATGAATGAAGTAAAGAATGAATTGACCGAGCCATTTGATATGACGGAGAAAGGCTGCTGGATGCTTTGGAAAAATGAGAAGACGGCCGACCTTGAAAAGCATTTGGCTGACGAGGCAAATAAATATGGACTGAAAACAATTATGTGCACCCCGCAACAAGTACAGGATCACGAACCACAAGTAGAAACAAATGTTGCGGGGGGTGTTCTTTATCTTGACGATTGTCATGTGAACCCCGGAAAGTTTATGCGTTCGCTTTATTCTTATTTAAAAAGTAAAGGGGTGAAGTTTTGGTTGAACTCGGAAGTAAAAAATTTTGAAACTGCGAATGGAAAAATAACCGGGGTTATTACTGATAAGGCAAAGCTGGATTGTGAAGAATTGATATTGGCAAATGGCTCATGGCTGCAGAATATTTCTAAGCAGCTTGGCATTTATACGCCAATGCAACCTGGTAAAGGTTATAGCATGGTCTATGATGGATTGGAAAAGAATTTGCAATATCCTTCGATATTAGTTGATGATCGTACAGCAACAACACCAATTGGTAAGTGGCTGAGGATCGGGGGCACTATGGAATTGAGTGGTCATAGCGATAATATTTTGCCGAAACGTGTAATGGCGATCTATAATGCGTTTAAAAAATATTATCCAACAATGAACCTGCCGCAACCGGATATAAGTAAAGCCTGGTTTGGTTACCGCCCTGTGAGTCCTGATGGGATGCCATATATTGGACGGCATACTAAATTTTCCAACCTTACTTATGCTGGCGGACATGCCATGTTAGGGGTTACAGCCGCTGCAGGAACAGGAAGATTAATTGAAGAAATCATTTCTGGTAAAAAACCTTCATTTACCCTTGAAGCTTTTGACCCGGCCAGGTTTGGATAAGACTTTCTGTACGTAACTTAGCTACGCTAAAATATATATTATGAAAAAGATCATATCAAGAACAGCATTGCTAATTACAATTCTTTTTAATTCTACTCTATTATTTG